>JANNWA010000315.1:0-2886 GCA_031408275.1 Pseudomonadota bacterium | reverse complement strand
GAAATCCCACACCGGATTGCCGTCCGCACCGAGACGGGAGTTCGAGGCGGACATTATGAAAGGCGCGCCCACCGTGCGCAGGCCGACCTCCTTCGCGACATCGAAGAACATCTCCTGGCCGTGGTGCCACATGTCGACGAGGGTGGTGGTGCCACCCTTGAGCAGGTCGATCATGCCGAGCGCCGTGACCGCGTGCAGTTCTTCGGCCGTGAGTTCCTTCGCGGCGATACCCGTGAGCGGAAGAAGGATCTGGTAGACGAGCTTCGGAATCCACGGATCCATCTCGAGGTCGTCCGGGATGCCGCGGAAGAGCCCGCCTCGCAGGCAGTGCGCGTGCAGGTTCACGAAGCCCGGCATGACCAGCCCGTACTCGTAACGGATGACCGGCTGGCCTGCTGCGGGCGCGTCGCGCGTCACCGCCTCAATCCTTGTGCCGTCGATGTAGACGTAGTGGTCCTGCAGCAGGGTCTGCTCGCCGTCCCGCATGCCGAGCACGTACTTCCCGGCGATGACCGAGGTCGTCACGGCCGCGCTACTCGGGAACGATGCCGGCTTCTTTTGTCAGGCGCCGCCAGACCTCGGTCTGGTCCTTGGCGAGCGCGCCCATCGCCTCGGCGGACAGGGGGTTGATCTCCATGGCCTGGCGCTCGATCTGCTGGCGCACTTCGGGCTTCTGCAGGGTCGTGAGCAGTTCGCGCGACAGCTTGTCGACGATCTCCTTGGGCATCTTCGCAGGCCCGAACAGTCCCATGTATGCCACGGCCGGAAAGGGTGGCATGCCAGCCTCCGCCAGGGTTGGCAGGTCGGGCAGCGCCTTGCTGCGCTGGGGCAGCAGCGTCGCCAGCCCGCGCAGCTTGCCGTCGCGGACGTGCTGCGCGAGCGTGCCCGTGATCAGCATGAGCTGCAGGCGCCCGCCGATCACGTCGTTCAGCGCTGCCGTCTCGCTCTTGTAGAGGATCATCTGCAGATCGAACTTCTCTGCCTTGGCGAACATGGCCGGCGCAATCGATCCCACGGCACTCGAGCTTCCTCCGTTCAGTTTGCCGGGGTTCGCGCGCCCGTACTCGCCGAGCTCCTTCAGCGTGCGCACCGGCAGGCCGGGATTCACGACCCAGAAGAAGCTGTTGCTGCCGATGCCGCCGATCGGCGTGTAGTCCGCCAGCGGATCGAAGGGCACGTTCTTCCTCAGGAACGGCAGCGCCGACACCTGCGTCGAAGTGCCGAAGAAGACGGTGTATCCGTCGGGCGCGGCCTTGGTGACAGTCTCGCCGGCCACGATGCCGTCGGCCCCCGGCTTGTTCTCGATGAGCACCGGCTGTCCGAGCGACTGCTGCATCGACGCCGCGACGATCCGCGCGATCACGTCGGTCGCGCCGCCGGTGCCGAAGGCGACCACCGCGCGAATCGGCTTGTTCGGATACTGGGCCTGCGCGGAGAAGGCGCAGGCGAGGAAAACGGCGAGGAGGAGTCGGGTCATGGTCAGGCCTGTGGGAAAACGACGGTCGTGAACAATCGTACCAGAGGCAGGGTTGCCGGCCGGAAGGAAATTCCTTACCATAAGGAACTTCCTTACGGGGATCGACCCAGGGCCGCCATGATCACCAGCAAGCTGACGACAAAAGCGCAGACCACCATCCCGCAATCGGTTCGCGCCGCGCTGCACCTGCAGCCGGGCGACGAGTTGATCTACCAGATCGACGAACAGCGCGTGATCCTGACGAAAGCCAGCCGCGCTGGTAAGACCGACGATCCGTTCCGTACCTTCAGCGAGTGGGATTCAGAGGCCGACACGAAGGGCTATGGCAAGCTTTAGCCAGGGCGACGTCATCAAGGTGCCGTTTCCCTACACCGATCGCCCGACCCGCCAGTCGAGGCCGGCGCTGGTGGTCTCCACGGGCGGCATCGAGGACGCCCACGGATTGCTGTGGGTAGTCATGATCACGAGCGCGGAAAACCGGGGCTGGCCGGGCGACGTGCCTGTGCGCAACCTTGCCGGCGCCGGGCTGCCGGTGCCCTCCGTGATTCGCACGGCGAAGATCGCCACGATCGAGGCGGCGGATGCCACCAGGCTGGGCACGATCCCCGCAACCCTGCTCAGGAAGGTCGCCCTGCAGCTCGGTCGCGAGCTCGGGATATAGGAATTCCGCTGGATATGTACCGGTACCAGTACACGATCTGACCGGACGCCGGCTCCAGGGCTTGTGGTTTGTAAATGATTTCACCTGATTCTCTTTGCGTCCGGGGATATGTCTGCTGCCGTACAGAACATTCCCGGCCGCAGGTGGAGTATCCACAACCCACTCCACCAAGGCTTCGATCATGCACCGACCGCCTGCCACGCCGCCACCGGCGGCCAAGACCCTGGACGAGCAGAAGGCTGATTTCACCGCCGAAGGTGCACCGCCACCGGGCCCGATGATGAAGCCGATTCCAGTGATCGAGATCCGCAAGGGCCAGGCGCCGGCGCCCCTCGCGCGCGGGGAGTTCGGCCTGCGGTTTCTCGCGTCGTACGTCGATCCGGCGTACCGCACGGAAGACGCATCGATCGCGCGCCTCGAAGAGATCGCCTGGCAGGCCTACAGCGAGGGCCGCAAGGCGCCGTTCACGCAAAAAGCCGGGCCCGGGTACGCCGACCCGGACTACGCACTGTCCACCGAATGGATCGCTACAAAGCAGCGCCTCGAAGCAGCGCAGCTGCGCTGGGCCGATCCGGCGACCCCTTCGCGCGTGCTGCTGATCTGCGGCTCCGCGCGCAACGACGGCTCCTGCCCGGGCGAGATGTCCAAGTCGTTCCGCCTGCTGGGCCTCGCGCGCGAGCAGCTCGAGCAGGCGGGCATCCAGGCCGACGTGCTCGACCTGAGCCTGCTCACCTCCGACTACGGCCGC
>JANNWA010000314.1:0-4435 GCA_031408275.1 Pseudomonadota bacterium | reverse complement strand
AGCAGCGCCTGCAGTTCGGTGACCACGCTCTGGTCGAATTCACGTGCTTTGTTCACGGACCCCTCCTCACGCGCGTTGAACGCCGCGCAGCGTGCGTTCCAACGCACTGCCGCCGGTACACCCTATTTTAGCTTGATCTCGCCCTCGAACGGCACCTTGAGGCCGAGTTCCGGGATCTCGAGGACCATCCGCGCGGTCAGCGCCTCGTCCCCCTTCAGGCGGGCCGATTCGAGCGCCTTGCCGACGGCCTGCTCGATCTCGCGCTGCGAATTCACGCCGACCATCTTGAGGAACTTGCGGATTCCGAGGTTGAACGTTTCATGGTCCATGAGGGCTCCTGTGAATACTTACCGAGGCGGTTCTTCCTGCGTTCGCGCCAGCATGCGCGTCGCGAGTTCCTTGCCGTATTCGACGCCCCACTGGTCGAAGCTGTCGATGTCCCACACCACGCCCTGGACGAACACCTTGTGCTCGTAGAGCGCGATCAGGCGCCCGAGGTTGCGCGGATCGAGGCGCTCCAGCCGGAGGATCGAGGATGACCGGTCGCCCGGGTAGCGCCGGTGGGGTTCGAGCGCCGCATCCGTGCGACCCAGCGCAAGGGCCTGCGCCTGCGCAAGCGCGTTCGTAGCCAGCATCCCGTGCCGTCGGGTGTCGTAGCGCCCTTCGTTTATGACGATGAAATCGGCGGGTGTCGGGATGGTGCCCTGATGAAGCAGCTGGTGGAAGGAATGCTGCCCGACTGTCCCGGCCGCGCCCCACAGGATCGGCGCGGTGGCGTAGTCCACTGGCGCTCCCGAGCGGTTGACCGATTTTCCGTTGGACTCCATTTCGAGTTGCTGCAGGTAGGTCGGAAATTGCGCGAGCGGCTGTGCATACGGCAGCACGGCGTGCGTCTGCGCGCCGTGGAAATTGATGTGCCAGATTCCGAACAGCGCCATCAGTGCCGGGATGTTTCGCTCCAGCGGCGCGGTCGCGAAGTGCTCGTCCACCTCGGCGGCCCCGGCGAGGAATTCAGCGAACCGGTCGGGGCCGATCGCGAGCATCGGCGCCAGGCCGATGCAGGACCAGATCGAGAAGCGTCCGCCCACCCAGTCCCAGATCGGCAGTACGCTCCCCGCCGGCACCCCGAACTCGCGCGCGGCCTGCGCATTGGCGGTCACGGCGATGAAATGCGCTCCCGGATCGGCGCCGGCCGGGAGATTGGCGAACAGCCACGACCTCGCCGCGGTCGCATTGGCGAGCGTTTCCTGGGTGGTGAACGTCTTGGATGACACGACGAAGAGCGTCCGTTCCGCGTCGCATCGGGCGAGCACTCGGCCGAGGTCGGCGGGGTCGATGTTGGCCACGAATTCAAACCGCAGCGCGCTGTCACGGAATTCGTCCAGCGCGTCGAGCGCCATCCGCGGCCCGAGGTCCGACCCGCCGGTGCCGATGTTGACTATTTTTGCGATTGCCTTGCCTGTGGCGCCTTTCCAGCGGCCGGAGCGCAATGCCTCCGCGATCCCCCGCGCAGCCGCCAGCGATTCGCGTACTTCGGCCGGGGCCGCGGGCCCGCGGCGCAATGCCACGTGCCAGGCCGGCCGGTCTTCGGTGACGTTGATCCGCTCGCCCGCGTACAGTTTCCCGCGCCAACCTGTCCAGTCCTGTTGTTCCGCGAGCCGCGCGAGCAGGACGAGAGTTTCAGCCGTGACCTTCTGCCTCGACCAGTCCAGCTCGACGCCCGCTCCGCGCGCGACGCAGCGCTCCGCGCGCGCGGGATCCTTCGCCAGGAGCCGTCCGAGCGTGGTTTCGCGCAGTGCGCTGGCGTGCGCCTGCAGGGCGCGCCAGGCGGTAGTCTGTGTCAGAGTGCTCAAGGATTTCTTCGATACAGCCTGTAGCGCTCGGCCTTGTCCCCGGCGCGGCCGAACTCGGCGATCCGTGTCCAGCCCGCGCCCGGCGCGTCCCGTTCGTGCTTTGGACTGCCCTGGATCACAAGGTAGCGGCAGCGGGACTCGGACTCAGGGCCCTGGAAGCGAAGCCCGGCATGGTAGCTGAGCGCGGCGCGCTGGGGCACGCCCAGGTTCCGTCCCACGACGCAGTCGGTCCCGGCCGGCAGCTTCGATTTCATCTGCATGGCCACGGTACGGTAAGTCTTGAGATGATCGGCCCAAGGCATCAACAGCGTGGCAAACGTGCCCCACAACAGCGTCACGCCCGCGGCCCAGCGTGTCGCACTGCGCGACGGCGCGGGCGGAAGCTGCAGGACCAGCAGCAGCCAGAGGAGGGCCAGCGCGAGCGCGGCGGCGAACGGCAGCCAGGCGAACTGCGGGGTGAACCCCGGCGCCAGCTTGGCGAAATTACTCGCGACCTTCGGCGGCCAGCCCGTCATCATCGCCAGGTACCCGACCCAGATGAGCAACGCAAAAAACCCGAAGGCCATCACGCCGAACCAGTCGAACGCCGCGGCGGCCCCGCGGCGCAAGGTAGGCAGGCCGTGCGCCGCGAACAGGACCAGCGGGGGCACGGTGACGAGCAGGTTGATGTCCTGCCGGGGGCCCAGCACCGATACCGCGATGAACAGCAGCACGAATGCGGCGAGCGGGGCAAAGAGCCGCGGCGAAAGCAGCGCGCTGCGCCTTGCCCATACGGTCCACAGCGCGAGGGGCCAGAGCGGCCAAAGGAACCATGCGGAAATTTCGAGGAAATAGCCCAGGTTGCCGCCGAAGGCGCCGCGCGGCTCGGTCGCCAGCCCCAGCCAGACGGAGAAAAGGGCGGGAGAGTGCGCGCGCAACGCCAAGGGCCAGCTCACGGCGATCACGACCATCACGATCGCGCCGATGGCAAGGAACGGTATCCGGCTGCGGGTGCGCAGCTCGGCGCACGCCGCATGCGAGAGCAGCGCCGCTGCGAACATCGCGACAGGCGTGACAAACCCCGTGGAAAGGAAGGCGATCCCGAGTGCGGCGCCGAATGCGGCGCCCATCAGCCGCGGCCGCTCCCCCGCGCGCAGAAGCGCCGCGAGGGCGGCGCTGCAGGCGGCGAGGGTGGCGAGGTCGGGGATGGCCTCGTGCGCATGCACCATCAGCCCGATCGTGCCGATCAGCAGCAGCACCGCTGCCGCGGCTTCGGTACCGGTGTCCTCATCCCTTGCCGGCGTGCGGGCGGCGGCATGCAGGAAACCGCAGGCCGCCAGCACCGCAACCCCGCTGCCCACCCGCGCCGCATCGTGGAACGGGATCGCAATGGAGGCGAGTTTTGCGAGCAGCAGGCAAACCCAGTGGTAGAAGGGCGGGTCCTCGAGCCATGGGCTCCCGGCAATCCGCGGTATCAGCCAGTCGCCGGACACCTGCATCTGGTGGATGACTTCTATGCCGACGGCATCGAATGATTTCCAGGGATCGTGCGCGAACAACCCGGGCAGCACGAACGCAAGCGCGAGCAGGGCGAGCATCCACGGCGAGGGAGGCAACGCGATGAGGGCCCGCAACGCGCTCATGGAGGAATCCTTACTGGGCTGCATCCGGCGTCATGCGGGAATTCTACCATTGGCGATGCGCCCAAAAGTATTAAGCTTTTGTTTTTAAAAAGAAAAAGCCCCCGGGACTTGCGCCGCGGGGGCTCGACTC
The DNA here is from genome assembly GCA_031408275.1 of Pseudomonadota bacterium. Lineage (GTDB taxonomy): Bacteria > Pseudomonadota > Gammaproteobacteria > Burkholderiales > SG8-39 > SZAS-79. The sequence continues at coordinate 830 of JANNWA010000314.1, read as the reverse complement.
GGCGCTGCCGGAGGAACTCAGGCCGTCTTGGCCTTGGGCGCGTAACGACGCTTGAATTTCTCGATCCGTCCGGCGGTATCGACGATTTTCTGCTTGCCGGTGTAGAACGGGTGCGATTCCGAGGAAATCTCGATCTTGATGAGCGGGTACTCCTGCCCATCGGTCCACTTCATGGTTTCGCGACCCTTGGTCTCGACGCACGAACGGGTAAGGAACGAGAAACTGCAGCTCGTGTCGAGAAAAATGACGTCTTTGTATTCGGGGTGACCGGCGGTTTTCATTCGGGATCCTTTGATTGCCGCGGCGAATCTGCCAAGCGTGCCGCGACGGCCTGAAAATCGAGCCGCGAATTATACGTAAATCAGGGGTTTATGGCAATTCTGGGCGAGGATCGGAACAGGGGCACCCTAGGGTTCCCCCGTACCTAGCCGCGGCGCATCGAGTCGAAAAAGTCGGCGTTGGTCTTGGTGGCGCGCACCTTGTCGATCAGGAATTCAGCCGCCTCGAGCTCGTCCATGGGGTAGAGCAGTTTCCTCAGCACCCAGATCTTCTGCAGGATGTCCTTCTCGATCAGCAGTTCCTCGCGGCGCGTGCCGGAGCGGTTGACGTTGATCGCCGGATAGATGCGCTTTTCGGCCATGCGGCGGTCGAGGTGGATCTCGAGGTTGCCGGTCCCCTTGAATTCCTCATAGATCACGTCGTCCATGCGGCTGCCGGTCTCGACCAGCGCCGTGGCGATGATCGTCAGGCTGCCGCCTTCCTCGATGTTGCGGGCCGCACCGAAGAAGCGCTTGGGTTTTTGCAGCGCGTTGGCGTCCACGCCGCCGGTA
>JANNWA010000313.1:0-8868 GCA_031408275.1 Pseudomonadota bacterium | reverse complement strand
TTGAACGCCGCCGCCCAGGGCAGTTCGGGGACGAGGAATTTCAGGGTCGCGCCCACCGCGAGCGTGGTCACGATCACCAGGCCGATCGCCAGCATGCCGATCGGCCGCAGATTGGCCTTGAAATCGCGCCACGAGGTGAGCAGCGCCGCCTGGTAGAGGATCGGCGGCAGCACCAGCACCAGCAGCAGTTGCGGGTCGAACTCGATCGGCGGCAGTCCCGGGACGAACCCGACCACGCCGCCGCCAATCACGAGCGCGATCGGGTAGGGCATCGCGGCGCGCCGCGCGAGCCAGCCCAGCCCCACCGAGCACAGCAACAGGAACACCAGGACCGAAAGGAACTCCACCGTCCGACTCCTAATCGCCCGGTTGCAGCTTGCCGCCTTCGAGGCGCAGCACCCGCTGCGCCTTCGCAGCCAGCGCCAGATCGTGCGTGACGATGATGAAGCTCGTGCCGGCCGATTCCGACAGCTTCACCATGGTCTCGAACACCGCGTCCGAAGTGCCCGTGTCGAGGTTGCCGGTGGGCTCGTCGGCGAGCACGCAGGCGGGCCGGGTCACCAGGGCGCGCGCGAACGCCGCGCGCTGGCGCTCGCCGCCCGAGAGCTCCCCGGGCAGGTGCTCGAGACGCGCGCCGAGGCCCACCTCCTCCAGTACCGCCCGCGCCCGGGCAAAAGCCTCGGCGCGGTCCATCCGGCGTATCAGGAGCGGCATTGCGACGTTCTCGAGGGCAGTGAATTCCATGAGCAGGTGGTGGAACTGGTACACGAATCCCAGCGTCGCGTTCCTGAAGTGGCCGCGCTCGGCCTCGCCCATCGATGTCAGGTCGCGGCCCTGCACGCGCACCGTCCCGGCCGAGGGCGCATCGAGCCCGCCCAGGAGGTGCAGCAGGGTGCTCTTGCCCGAGCCCGATTTGCCGACGATGGCGATCCTTTCGCCCGGCTGCACCTCGAGGTCCACGCCGGAGAGCACCGTCAAGTTGAGCGGGCCCGAGGCGTATGTCTTCGCGAGCCCCTGGCAGGAGAGCACCGCGGGAAGGACGGCGTCACTCATAGCGCAGCGCCTCCGCCGGGTTCACGCGCGAGGCGCGCCAGCTCGGGTACAGCGTGGCGAGGAACGAAATGATGAGCGACACGGCACAGATCACGATGACGTCGGCCGACTGCAGGTCCGAAGGCAGGTCGCTGATGTAGTAGACGTCCTTGGACAGGAACTGCACGCTGAACAGCTTTTCCAGCGCCGGCACCACCACGTCGATGTTGAGCGCGAGCAGCGTCCCGCCGCAGACGCCGATCAGCGTGCCGATGATCCCGATCAGGGCGCCCTGCACCATGAATATCTGCAGGATCCCTCCCGGCGAGGCGCCCAGCGTCCTCAGGATCGCGATGTCGGCCTGCTTGTCGGTCACTGCCATCACCAGTGTCGACACGATGTTGAACGCGGCCACCGCCACGATCAGCAGCAGGATGATGAACATCACGCGCTTTTCGATCTCCACCGCGCGAAAGAAGTTCGCGTGGCTGCGGGTCCAATCGGTGGCGAACACGCCGCTGTCGAACTTGACCATGACTTCGCGCGCCACGGTGCGTGCCGCGTACAGGTCGTCGAGCTTGAGGCGCACGCCCGACACGGCCTCGCCCATCTGGAACAGGCGCTGCGCGTCCTCGAGGTGGATGAGCGCGAGGCCCGAGTCGTACTCGAACATGCCGACTTCGAAGATCCCCACCACGGTGAACTGCTTGAGGCGCGGCACCACTCCCGCGGGCGTCACCTGGCCCTGCGGCGTGATGAGCACGACCTTTTCGCCGGTCAGCACGCCCATGGCCCGCGCGAGCTCCGCGCCGAGCACTATGCCGAACTCTCCGGCAAGCAGGGCCCCCAGCTTCCCGGTGCGCATGTGCAATCCGATCTCGGCGACCTTGTCCTCGAGTTCGGGGACGATCCCGCGCACCACCGAGCCGCGCACGTTCTGGCCGAACGACAGAAGTCCCTGCGCGTTCACGAACGGCGCGGTGGCGGTCACACGCGGATGCTCGGAGGCGAGCTTCGCCACGCCCGGCCAGTCGGCGAGGCGGTTGTTCGCGCCGGAAATCTGCACGTGCGAGGCCACGCCGAGGATGCGCGTGCGCAGCTCCTTCTGGAAGCCGTTCATGACGGACAGCACAACGATCAAGGCGGCTACGCCCAGCGCGATGCCCGCCATCGAAATCAGCGAGATGAAGGAGATGAAGTGGTTGCGGCGCTTTGCGCGGGTGTAGCGCAGGCCGACCAGGAGTTCGTAGCGCAATGTGATCCTTAGCCGATCGTCCCCTGTGAGACCGGGCGAGAATACTACAATCACGCTCATGGACACCGACACATCTTCGCTGCTTGCCCGCCTGATCCGCGGCCAGCGCACCGCCGCGCTGGGCACCCTGCGCCAGGGCGCCCCGCTGGTTTCGATGGTGCTCTACCTGCCTGCGCCGGACTTTTCTGCGTTCTACGCCCACGTAAGCCGGCTGGCCTGGCATACGCAGGACATGCTTGCGGACGACCGGGTTTCGCTCTCGATCGCGGCGACCGACGACGAGTCGCGCAATCCGCAGGTGCTCGAGCGCGTGAGCGTGCGCGGGGATGCTGCGAGCATCCCGAACGACTCGCCCGAACATGCCGGGCTCAAGGCCCGGTGGCTCGCGCGCTTTCCGGACTCGGCCATCAATTTCGAGCTCGCCGACTTCGCTTTCTTTCGCATCACACCGCGCGACGCGCGCTTCGTGGCGGGTTTCGGCCGCATCCACAACCTGTCAGCGAGAGCCCTGGCCGATGTCGGCGCCTCCCCGCCGGCATGAGTTTCCTCAAGGGCCTGGCCTTCGGGTTCCTGCTGGCCGCCACCGTCGGGCCGATGTGGATCCTGTGCTTCCGACGGACCCTTGCCCACGGGCGCCTGTACGGCTTCGTGTCCGGCATGGGCGTCGCGACGGCCGACGCGATCTACGGCAGCATCGCCGCCTTCGGGCTGACCGCGGTGTCGGGGTTCCTGATGGCGCAGAAGTTCTGGCTGGCGGCGATCGGCGGAGCCTTCCTGTGCTGGCTCGGGGCGACGACCCTGCTGTCGCGTCCCGGGAACCGCCCGGCTGAAGTGCCGGCCGGCAGCCTCACAGTCGCCTACACAACGACGCTCGGGTTGACGCTCACCAACCCGGCCACGATCCTCGCCTTCGTCGCGATCTTCGCCGGCCTTGGGTTGGCGGCGAGCGCGAGCTATGCCGAGGCCGCGCTGGTCGTGCTCGGCGTGGTGCTGGGGTCGGCGTTCTGGTGGATCCTGCTCGCGTTCGGCGCGGGCTGGCTCGGGAAGCGCGCGGGTCCGCGCCTGCTGCGAGCAATCAACGTTGTCGCCGGGGTGTCGATTCTCGTGTTCGGCGTTGTCCAGCTGGCAAGCCTCGCGGTATAGTCGGCACTGGACGTTTATCCACCCCTTTTCCGGTTCCCGCCATGAAGATTTTTCGCGCTCTTGCCGCCTTTGCCCTGTCCCTGTCCGCCACCCACGCAGCCGCGCAGGGCTACCCCAACAAGCCCGTGAAGATGCTCGTGCCCTTCCCGCCGGCCGGCGCGACCGACGTGGTGGGGCGCTTCCTCGCGCAGAAACTGGGCGAGCGCTGGGGCCAGTCGGTGGTGGTGGAAAACCGCCCGGGCGCCGGCGGCAGCATCGGCTCGGACCTGGTCGCCAAAGCCCCGGCCGACGGCTACACGCTGCTCATGGCAACCAGCAGCACGCACTCCATCGGGCCGTCCCTGTCCAAGCTCCCCTACGATCCGATCAAGGATTTCGCCCCGATCGCGCATGTGGCAAACGTCCCCAACGTACTTGTGGTCAGCCCGACTCTGGCGGCGAAGGACATTAAGGAGTTCATCGCTCTGGCGAAATCGAAGCCTGGCCAGCTCAATTTCGCCTCCAGCGGTCAGGGAACCATCGTCCACCTCAACGGCGAGCTGTTCAAGATGCTGGCCGGCGTCGACCTGCAGCACATTCCGTACAAGGGCACCGCCCTTGCGATCCCCGATCTCGCCAACGGGCAGATCGCCATGCTCTTCGACAGCCTCGCGAGCGTAATGCCCCATATCCGCTCCAACCGCGCCAGGCCCATTGCGCTGAACGGCCGGACACGCTCACCGTTGCTGCCGGACGTCCCGACTTTCGCCGAGGCCGGCATGCCGGCCTTCGACACCTACACCTGGTTCGGCCTGTTTGCGCCGGCCGGCACCCCCAAGGAGATCGTCTCCAAGGTGCATGACGACGTCCTCACCGCCCTGCAGTCGCCCGACCTGAAGGAGAGGTTCGCCTCGGTGGGCGCGGAACCCGTCGGCGGCACTTCGGAAGCCTTCGTGGCACGCATCCTCGCCGACACGGCCAAGTGGGCGCAGGTGATCAAGGCGGCCAAGGTCAAGATCGAGTAACGGTGAAACTGCAAGGCGGCATCCTCGATTCCCCGCTCGCAATCGTCGACCTGGAGACGACCGGCGCACACCCGGTCCACGACCGGATCACCGAAATCGCGGTGATCGAAGTCGAGGGCGGCGAAGTGCGTTCCGAGTGGAACACGCTCGTCAATCCCGAAACCAGCATCCCGCCCGCGATCCAGGCGCTGACCGGCATCACCAACGCGATGGTGGCCGGCGCACCCACCTTCGCGGACCTCGCCATGGACCTCTACGAGCGGCTGGAAGGCCGCATCGTCGTGGCGCACAACGCGCGATTCGACTACGGCTTCCTCAAGCAGGAGTTCGAGCGGCATGGCCTGAAGTACAACGCGCGCACACTGTGCACCGTGCGGCTGTCGCGCAAGCTCTACCCCGAGCATGCGCGCCACAATCTCGACTCGGTCATGACCCGCCACGGCATCGTGTGCAAGGCGCGCCACCGAGCGCTCGGCGACGCGCAGGTGCTGTGGGAATTCCTCGGCGTGGCTTCTCGCGAGCGCGGCTTTGAGGCGGTGGCCGAAGCCGCAAAATCAATCACGAAGCAACCCGCCCTCCCCCCGGCCATAGATCGCGCGGTGATCGACGCGATCCCCGACCTGCCCGGCGTGTACCTGTTCTACGGCGAAGCCGGCGCGCCGCTGTATGTAGGCAAGAGCATCAACATGCGCACCCGCGTGCTGTCGCACTTTTCGGATGACGTGCGCTCATCCCGTGAAGCGCAGATCGCGCGCGAGGTGCGCACCATCGAAACGATCCGCACCTGCGGCGAGCTCGGTGCCCTGCTGAAGGAAGCCGAACTCGTCAAGACCCTGCTGCCAGTGTTCAACCGGCAGCTGCGCCGCGTGAGCGGCCTTTCGACCTTCGTGTTCGAGCCGGACAAGGGCCCGGCGCATGCGCTGCGCCTCGCCGGCGGCGAGGAGATCGAAAGCGGCAGCCTGCCATTCATGCACGGCCTGTTTCGCTCCAAGCGCGCGGCGCTGGCTGCGCTGCGCGAACTCGCCGACGAGCACGGCTTGTGCCTGCAGACGCTCGGGTACGAGAAGTCGCAGCGCACCGGTAGTTGCTTTCGCCACCAGGTCGCCAAGTGCGCGGGACTCTGCGCCGGGAAGGAAACCCTGCTCAGCCACCACGCCCGCGTCAGTGCGGCGCTCGCGCGCCTCAAGGTGCTCGCCTGGCCGTACCGCGGTCCGATCGGCCTGGTCGAAAAGGACGCAGAGCGCGACGCCACAGACATCCACGTCGTGGACAACTGGTGCTACTTCGGCACGGCGCGCACCGATGAGGACCTCGCCGCCCTGCTCGAATCCCCGCCGTGCGGGCGGTTCGACCTCGACCAGTACAAGATTCTCGTGAAGGTCCTCGCCGGCAAGGCGCGCATGAAGGTCGTGGAGCTGCCCGCGTTCGGGGCCCACAAGGACATGCGCTTCGAATCCGAACCGCTGTGCACTGCGAGCTGATCGTCCCAGGACTGCTGCCGCAGGGCGAAGAGACCGCGGCTGCCCTCGAAGGGCTGCGCCTGCCCGCGCTCGAACTGCTGCTGGCGCGCGGGCGGCGCGGTTCCGACGAGGCCTTGTCGCTCGAAGCCTGGCTCGCGGAGGCGTTCGACGGCGACGGCGACGACGAGGTTGCAGCCGGTGCCCTTACGCTCGCGGCCTCGGGCGGCGAACCAGGACAATCTCTCTGGATGCGCGCCGACCCCGCGCACCTGCGCCTCAACCGGGATGCGCTCGTGCTTGTGCCGGCCGTGGCATTCGGCGTGCAGGCTGCCGAAGCCGAAGCGCTGGCCGAAACCCTCAATCGCCAGTTCGCCGGCGAACTCACGTTCTACCCGCTGAGCGGCGAGCGGTGGTGCGTGCGCATCGAAGGCGTTCCGGCCGAAGGCCTGCGCACGATAGCGCCGGCCCAGGTCGCCGGCCGCGACATCAACCGGTACCTGCCTTCCGGCGAGGGGTCGATGCGCTGGCACACGCTGCTTAACGAAATCCAGATGCTGCTGCACGAGCATCCGGTGAACGAGGCGCGTGAGGCACGCGGCGAACCGGTGGTGAACAGTGTCTGGCTCTGGGGCGTGGGCCGCATGCCCGCCGATCCTGCAGCGTCGTTCCAGTCTGTCACGGCCGACGATCCACTCGCACTGGGCTTCGCCCAGGCGGCGGGGTTGCGCCACCGGCCCCTGCCACCGAATGCCGCCGAATGGCTGGCAAGGCTGCCCGAGGACGGCCGGCAGCTCATCGTGCTCGACCGGCTTCGCCTTCCGCTCGCGCTCGGGGATTTCGAAGGCTGGCTTGCGCGCCTCGTCGAACTGGAGGAGCGCTGGTTCGCACCCTTACTTGGCGCGCTCAAGTCCGGTCGCATCGGCATGGTCACAGTCTGCGTGCCCGATGGCGAAGAACTGCGTACGTTCGAGTCGGCCCGCAACGACCTGCGCCACTTCTGGCGGCGGCCGAGACCTCTGGCCGCGTACCTGCGATGACCATCCTCACCCGCCCCTATGCCGAGGCCGACCGCCTGGCGCTCGTGCGCGCGGGGATGCACCCGGTGCTCGCGCGCATCTATGCCGCGCGCAGGATCCGCTCCGTGACTGAACTGGAAACCGATCCGGCGCGACTGCTGGCGCCGAACCTGCTGTTGCACGCGCAGGATGCGGCGAAGCTGGTCGCAGACGCAATCCGCGACGAGAAGAAGATCCTTATCGTCGCGGACTACGACTGCGACGGCGCCACGGCCTGCGCGGTCGGAATTCGCGCCCTGCGCGCATTCGGGGCGCACGTCGAATACCTGGTGCCCAACCGCTTCGAGCTGGGGTACGGCCTGTCGCCCGAGCTCGTGGACCTCGCCGCGAAGATGCAGCCCGACCTGATCGTCACGGTCGACAACGGCATTGCAAGCGTCGAGGGGGTGGCGCGCGCGAATGCACTCGGCATCGCCACCCTCATCACGGACCACCACCTGCCGGGCGCGGAACTGCCCGCGGCAGCCTGCATCGTCAACCCGAACCAGTCCGGGTGCGACTTTCCGAGCAAGAGCATCGCCGGGGTGGGCGTGATGTTCTACGTGATGCTCGCGCTGCGCGCCGAGTTGAGAAAGCGCGGTGCGTTCAAGGGCACGGACGAGCCCAACCTTTCGGCGCTGACCGACCTCGTCGCGCTCGGCACGGTGGCCGACGTGGTGGGACTGGATGCCAACAACCGCATCCTCGTGGGCCACGGGCTCAAGCGCCTGCGCTCGGGACAGGCCAAGGTGGGCCTGAACGCGCTGATGCACATCGCCGGGCGCGACCCGCGAACGGCCACCGCCTTCGACTTCGGGTTCGTGATGGGCCCGCGGCTGAACGCCGCGGGACGGCTCTCGGACATGGGCCTGGGGATCGAATGCCTCATCACGGACGACCCTGCCCGCGCGGCGAACTGCGCGCAGCAGCTCGACCAGCTGAACCGCGAGCGCCGCACCATCGAAGGCGGGATGCTCGAGGCGGCCTTGTCGGCGGTCACCGAGCTCCCCGAAACCCCGGGCGCAGGCGTAACGCTGTTCCACGCCGCCTGGCATCAGGGCGTGGTCGGGATCCTCGCCTCGCGCATCAAGGACAAGCTCCATCGCCCGGTAATCGCGTTCGCGCAAGCGACCGAAGGCGGCATCGCGGGCATGCTGCGCGGCTCTGGACGCTCGATCGGCGGGCTGCACCTGCGCGACTGCCTCGACCTGGTTTCCAAACGCGAGGCCGGGCTCATCGTGCGCTTCGGCGGCCATGCGCAGGCGGCCGGGCTCACGATCCGAGAAGCAGACCTCGTCCGCTTCACGGCCGCCTTCGAGGCCGCGGCCGGCGAACTGATCGCGCCCGCGGCGCTGCAGAGGACCGTGGAGACGGACGGCGAACTCGAGATCGCCTATTTCACCCTCGAGGTGGCACAGATGGTGGAGAACCAGATCTGGGGCCAAGGCTTTCCCCAGCCGGTGTTCTGCGATACATTCGACGTCGTTTCCCAACGCGTCGTAGGCGGCAAGCACACCAAGCTGCGACTCGCGCGGGAAGGGCGGCGCATCGAGGCCATCCGCTTCAATTCTCTCGAAGCTCTGCCCGCCCGGATCCGCGCCGCCTATCGCCTGAGCGTGAACGAATACAACGGGCTGAAGAGCGTGCAGGTCAATGTCGAGCACGTCGAGCCCATTTCCTGAACCACCGAACCCGAGCCACCCGAACATGGTCCTGCAACTCTCCCACCAAGTCGCCCCCGCCTTCGCCGGGCGCCTCGCCTGCGTGCTCGCGGGCTGGCTTTTCATGGCCGTCGCCGTCGCGCAGCAGATCAACGCCGGCCCTTACGTGCCCTCGCCTCAGAGCGTAGTGGCGGACATGCTCAAGGTCGCGGCCATCGGGCCCGGCGATTTCGTCATCGACCTGGGTTCGGGCGACGG
>JANNWA010000312.1:0-6753 GCA_031408275.1 Pseudomonadota bacterium | reverse complement strand
CAGATCTCACCGGGCTGGCCCTGCGCGACTTCCTTCTTGTCGTCGTCGCGGATGGAGATCAGCGTCGAGGGCAGCGGCAAGCCGATCGAGCCGCTGTAATCGGTCAGGGTCAGCGGATTCATGGTCGCCGAGGGGCTGGTCTCGGTCAGGCCGTAGCCTTCGAGCAGCACCTTGCCGGTCACCTGCTTCCACTTGTCGGCCACCGCCTTCTGCACCGCCATGCCGCCGCCGACGCAGACTTTGACGTTGGAGAAATCCTGCTGGACGAAGTCCGGGTTGTTGAGCATGGCGTTGAACAGCGTATTCACCCCGGTGATCACGTTGTACTTGTGCGCGGCAAGTTCCTTGACGAACCCGGGAATGTCGCGGGGGTTGGTGATCAGGATGTTGTATCCGCCGACCTTCATCATCAGGAGGCAGTTCACCGTGAGCGAGAAGATGTGATACAGCGGCAGGGCAGTGATGATCACCGGCACCTCGCCCTTGAGCCCGGGAATGAGCCACGCCGCGGATTGCGCGATGTTGGCGAGGATGTTGCGATGGAGCAGCATCGCCCCCTTGGACACGCCGGTAGTGCCTCCCGTGTATTGCAGGAACGCTATGTCCTCATGGCCGGTCTCGACCGCCTTGAGGCTCATGCCGGATCCCGCGGACAGCATGGCGTTGAACCGGACGGCCGCGGGCAGCTCGAACGCCGGCACCATCTTTTTCACGTTGCGCACGACGAAATTCACGATCGCGCCCTTGAAGCCGAGCATGTCCCCGAGGGAGGCCACCACCACGTGCTTCACCGGAGTGCGCGCCACGACCTCCTGCAGCACGCTCGCGAAGTTTTCGAGGACCACGATGACCTCGGCGCCGGAGTCCTTCAGCTGGTGCTCGAGCTCGCGCGCGGTGTAGAGCGGGTTGACGTTAACGACCGTGCAGCCGGCGCGCAGCGTCCCGTAGAGGCAGACAGGGTACTGGAGGACGTTGGGCATCATGAGCGCCACTCGCGCGCCCTTGGCCAGGCCCATGGACTGGATCCACGCCCCGAACGCCGCGGACAGCCGGTCGAGTTCGGCGAAGGTGATCGTCTTGCCCATGCAGTGAAACGCCGGCCGGTCGGCGTACTGCTTTACGCATTTCTCGAACAGGTCGCCGACCGACTTGTAATCACTGTAGTCGACCTCGGCGGGCACGCCGGGCGGATAGCTCTTCAGCCAGATCTTTTCCATGCGGGTCTCCTCTGGCCTCGAGTGGGCCTTATGCGGGTAATTCTAGCGGTTTTTGAACGCCGGCTTCCTCTTCTCTACGAATGCAGCCATGCCTTCCTTCTGGTCTGCCAAGGCAAACCCCGCGTGGAAGACGCGCCGCTCGAACAGGATGCCTTCGGTGAGCGAGCTCTCGTAGGCGCGATTAACCGATTCCTTGATCATCATGACGACCGGCAACGAATAGGCGGCGACCTTCTCCGCCACGGCCATGGCCTCCTCCATGAGCCTGTCCAGCGGCACGACCCGCGAAACCAGGCCCGAACGCTCGGCCTCGGCTGCATCCATCATGCGCGCCGTCAGGCACATGTCCATCGCCTTGGCCTTGCCGACCGCGCGCGGCAGGCGCTGCGTGCCGCCCGCGCCCGGGACGATCCCGAGGTTGACTTCCGGCTGGCCGAATTTCGCGTTATCCGCGGCTATGACGATGTCACACGCCATCGCGAGCTCGTTGCCGCCTCCCAGCGCAAACCCGGCGACCGCCGCGATCACGGGTTTCCTGATCTTGCGGATGTGCTCCCAGTCGCGGGTGATGTAGTCGGCCTTGTAGACGTCGATGAAATCCCAGTCCTTCATGGCTACGATGTCGGCGCCGGCCGCGAATGCCTTCTCGTTGCCCGTGATCACGATTGCACCGATGGTGTCGTCGGCATCGTAACCATACAGCGCGTCGGCGAGCTCCTGCATCAGCTGCGCGTTGAGCGCATTCATCTGTCTGGGGCGGTTCAGCGTGATCACGCCGACCTTGCCGCGGGTTTCGGCAAGGATCAATTCGTAAGCCATGGTGTTCTCCGTTGTAGCGTTTGGTTCCGTCGTTTCAAGCCTTGCCCGCCTTGAGCTCCGACAGCGGAATCGCGCCGGGGATCTCGATCTTTTTCCTGCCGGGCTCGACGGCGGGCAGTGCATCCACGAGCTGCATGGTCCGCGCGCTGCGCTCGGCGAGCCTCTGGTACAGCGCGGCGTTGCCGCGCTTCCAGGCGATCTCTTCCTCCGAGAGGGTGCGCAGTACCTTTGCCGGGATACCCGCGGCCAGCGAGCGGGCCGGGATCTTCGCCTCTGCCCGCACGAAGGCCATGGCCGCCACAACCGTGTCCGCGCCGATCTCGGCGTTGTCGTTGACCACGCAATTCATGCCGATGAGCGCCCCCGGCCCGATGGTGCAGCCGTGCAGCACCGCCCCATGGCCTATGTTGGCGTCCTTCCCGACGACGGTGTCCTTGCCCGGGAATCCGTGCATCACACAGGTGTCCTGCACGTTCGCGCCAGCCTCGACCACGATGCGGCCGAAATCCCCGCGCAGGCACGCGCAGGGCCCGATATATGCTCCGGGGCCGATGATGACGTCGCCGACCAGCACGGCGCTCGGGTGCACGAACGCCGATGGGTCGACAACGGGCGTGAGGCCGTCGATGGCATAGACTTTGGTCATGGGCGCATTCTAGCTAACGCTGGTCGTAGTCGAGGACGACCCGGTCCGTAACCGGATGCGACTGGCAGGTCAGGCGGAACCCCTGCCGGATTTCCTCCTCGCTCAGGGTGTAGTTGGCGTCCATGCTGACTTCGCCCTCGACCAGCATCGCCCGGCAGGTACAGCACACGCCGGCTTTGCAGGCGTAGGGCAGGTCGGCGCCCGCCTTGAGCGCCGCGTCGAGCACCGACGGCCCGCCTTGGGCGAGTTCAAGCCGCAGCCGCTTGCCGTCGACTACCACCGTGACCTCGCGCGCGTCTGCGGCCACCGCCCTTGGCGGCACGGCGATGCGGCCCGGCCTGGGCGCAGGCACGCCGAACCGCTCGAGGTGGATGCGCTCCTTCGCGACACCGCAGGCTTCGAGGGCGCCGCTGACATCGTCGGGCATCGTGTCCGGTCCGCAGACGAATGCCTCGTCGATCGACGCCGGGGGAATCAGGGCGCCGAGCAGCTCGCGCACCTTGGCCGCATCTACCCGGCCGTTGAACACATCGATCGACTGGGGGTCGCGCGAGAAGACATGGAACAGCGCCAGGCGCGCAATGTAGCGGTCCTTCAGGTCCTCGAGCGATTCATTGAAGATCACCGAGTCGAGCGTCCGGTTGCCGTAGACAAGCGTGAATCGCGACTGCGGCTCGCTCGCGAGCGTGGTTTTCATGAGCGACAGCACCGGCGTGATGCCGCTGCCCGCAGCGAACGCCACGTAGTGCTTGCGGTTCGAAGCTGCGAGTGGCGTGTAGAAACGCCCCTCGGGCGGCATCGCTTCGAGGATCGCCCCGGGCTGGAGCACCCGGTTGGCGAAGGTGGAAAACCTACCGCCGGGCACTTCCTTGACCGCCACGCGCAACTCGCCCTCGTCCGCGCCGGAACAGATCGAATACGACCGGCGCACCTCCTCGCCGTCGAGTGTGGCGCGCAGGTTGAGGTACTGGCCCTGCGTGAAGCGGAATGTGTCGCGCAGCGCGTCGGGCACCTCGAGCGCGAGCGATACGCACTCTGCGGTTTCGCGCCGGACTTCGCGAACCACAAGCGGATGGAAGCGGGCTGTCACAGTGCCTTGAAATAGTCGAATGGCTCGCGGCAGTCGATGCAGCGGTACAACGCCTTGCAGGCCGTCGAGCCGAATTCGGACAGCCGCTCGGTGTTCTCCGACCCGCACCGCGGGCAGGCAATCGAGCGCGAGAAGAGGTGGATCCGATGCGTATCCTCGGCCCGCACCGGATGCGGCGGGACGATGCCGTACTCGCGCAAGCGCTCCCTGGCCTGCGGGGCGATCCAGTCGGTGGTCCACGCCGGCGCCAGCACAGTCCGGATCTTCACTTCGGAGAACCCTGCCGCCCGGAGCCGGGCGTTCACGTCCTCCTCGATCGCGTGCATCGCCGGGCAGCCCGAATAGGTCGGCGTAATCGTCACCTCGACCGATTCCCCGTCCACCACGACGCCGCGCACGATACCAAGATCGGTGATCGAGATCACCGGGATCTCCGGATCGGGGATTTCGGAGAGTGCCGCATGCACCGCCTCGACAGAGAGCGCCGTGACGGCGGCCACCGCTACCACCGTGCACCCGGATGGGCGCGGTGAAGCACCTGCATTTCGGCGAGCAGGTAGCCCAGGTGCTCGCTGTGCACACCCTGCCGTCCTTGCGAGACGAACTTCCCGTCCGCCGGAATCTGCAAGGTTGCCTCGCCCAGAATCGACCGCACATCCGCGAGCCACGGTTCGCGCAGATCCGCAGCGCCCGGATCAACGGCATCCGGAACAAAGAGCTCATGCGTGTATTTCCACAAGCCTTCCAGCGCCGCCTGAGCGCGCCGATGCGACTCCCCGGTACCATCGCCGAGCCGGATCACCCAGTCGGCCGAGTGACGGCGGTGATAGTCGACTTCCTTCTTCGACTTGGCGGCGATCGCGGCGATTTCGGCATCGCTCGACCGCGCGAGACGCTCGAGCAAAAGGCGATGGTAAGCGTCGAACAACACGCGCCGCACCACAGTGAAGGCAAAGTCCCCATTGGGAAGTTCAACCAGCGTGCAATTGCGGTACTCGTGGTCCTCCCGCAGATACGCCAGCGCATCCTCGTCGCGGCCCCGGCCCTCGACCTTGCCGGCGTGCGTGAGCCACAGGCGGGCCTGGCCGATCAGGTCGAGCGAAATATTGGCCGAAGCGATGTCTTCCTCGAGGATCGGCGCGTGCCCGAGCCACTCCGCCAGTCGCTGACCGAGCACGAGGGAGTTGTCGCCCAGGCGCAGGACGTATTCGAAATTCACATGTGCTTCACTTCGTCGGGCAGTTCGTAAAAAGTCGGATGACGAAAAATCTTGTCGGCCATCGGATCGACGAACGACTCGCGTTCGGACGGATCCGCGGCGGTAATGGCGTTGGACGGCACCACCCAGATGGATACGCCTTCGCTGCGGCGGGTGTACACATCGCGCGCGAGGCGAATCGCCATTTTTGCGTCCGGCGCATGGAGGCTGCCGCAGTGCTTGTGGTCCAGGCCCTGCTTGGAACGGATGAACACCTCCCATAGAGGCCATTCCTTTTCGTTAGCGCTCATGCCGCCTCCTTGTGCGTCCGGGTACGCTGCTTTTCGGCATACGCTACTGCGGCATCACGCACCCACTGCCCTTCCTCGTAGGCTTCAACTCGGGTAGCGAGGCGCTCGCGATTGAGCGGGCCGTCGCCGTTCACCACGCGCCGGAATTCCTCCCAATCGATCTCGCCGATGTCGTAATGGCCTCGCTCCGGGTCCCATGCCAGCTTCGGATCGGGAATCGTGAGGCCCAGAAGTTCCGCCTGGGGAACGGTCGCGTCGATGAATTTCTGCCGCAGGTCATCATTCGACACTCGCTTGATCTTCCACGCGGCGGACTGCCCGGAGTGAACGCTGTCCTTGTCGGGCGGCCCGAACATCTGCAGCACCGGCCACCACCAGCGGTTCAACGCGTCCTGCGCCATCTCCTTCTGCTTTTGCGTGCCGCGGGCGAGGGTCAGCATGATGTCGAATCCCTGTCGCTGGTGAAAGGATTCCTCCTTGCAGACCCGGATCATCGCGCGCGCATACGGGCCGTAGGAACAGCGGCACAGCGGGATCTGGTTCATGATAGCCGCCCCGTCCACCAGCCAGCCGATCGCGCCCACATCCGACCAGGACAGGGTGGGGTAATTGAAAATGGACGAGTACTTGGCCTTGCCCGAATTAAGCGCGGCCATCATCTGGTCGCGCGACTGGCCGAGCGTTTCCGCCGCGCTGTACAGGTACAGCCCGTGCCCGCCCTCGTCCTGCACCTTGGCGATCAGGATGGCCTTGCGCTTGAGCGAAGGCGCGCGGCTGATCCAGTTGCCTTCCGGATACATGCCGACGATCTCGGAATGCGCGTGCTGGGAAATCTGGCGCAAGAGGGTCTTGCGGTAGGCTTCCGGCATCCAGTCGCGCGGCTCGATCTTGCCCTCGGCATCTACCGTCGCCTGGAACGCGCGCTCCTCGGCCGACATTTCCGCGGTGGCCGTCCCCTTCGAGACCTGGCCGGGCAAATCCATCATCTGGGTATACACGCAGCCTCCACAGGCTCCATTCAACGTGAGCGAATGATACATCCGCCGCCCGCGCCACCCCGTGCCGTGGTGTAAGCTTTTCCCCACTCGCAATCTGCCCACCCCAACCCGCCGGACCAGCCCTCCATGACCCAACCGATATTGACCCATCTCGATGCGGGCGTGCAGACGATCACGCTGAACCGCCCCGAAAAACTCAATTCGTTCAATCCGGAGATGCATGAACTGCTGCGCGCGGCATTGGATGACGCGGCGCGTAATCCGGAAATACGCTGCGTGCTGCTCACCGGCGCGGGGCGCGGATTCTGCGCCGGGCAGGACCTGTCGGAGCGCGAGATGAAAACGTCTGATCCACTGCGCGACAAACCGCGCGACCTCGGCGCGACGATCGAGCAGTACTACAACCCGCTGGTCAAATTCATGCAGGCGTTGCCCCTGCCGATTGTGTGCGCCGTCAACGGGGTTGCCGCCGGC
>JANNWA010000311.1:0-33853 GCA_031408275.1 Pseudomonadota bacterium | reverse complement strand
CCCGTGCAGTACACGGGCGCGGCGGTTGCGCGGTCGCGCCATTCGTTGCCGATGATGCCGGTCCGGTCCGGGTAGGCGCCTGTGAGCATCACCGCGTGCCCTGCGCCAGTGACCGTGAATGCGTGCCCGTAGTGCGCCTCGGCGAACCACGCGCCGCGGTCCAGGAACCGCGCGAACCCGTCGCGCGCGAGCTGGTCGCGGTACTCGGTGACCTGCCACTGGGGCAGGCCGTCGACGACCAGGAACACCACCAGCCGTGGCTTGATTGCCGGGGGCTGGTCGGTCGTGGCGCAGCCCGCGAGCAGGGCCGCGGCGACGAGGAAGGATGCAAGGATGCGAATCATGGTCAGCCTTTTCGCGCCGCCGCCACCGGCAGCGCATCGATGCGCCGCATTTCGGCGGCCTGCAGGATCCCCGGCTCGGCGAGCCAGGCTTTGAAGAATTCTACCGAGTCGTTGCCCCAGAAGAGCTCCCCGTTCGCAAAGAACGTCGGCACGCCGAACACGCCGCGCGCGGCGGCCTCCTCGGTGTTCCGGCGCAGTGTGTCCTTCACTCCTGTAGCACCGAGCGCGGAAAGGTCGTCGATGCCGAGCGAGCGCGCCAGCGCCGCAAAGGCTTTTTCGTCGGACGGGTCGCCACCCGTGGTCCAGACCTGATCGAACACGCGCCGCACGGCCTCAGGAGTCGCACCGCAGGCGAGGATCAGCCGCAGGTGGTGCAGCGGGTTGAAAGGGTGTGCAGCCGGGAAGCGGAACGGGATGCCGTGAGAGTCGGCCCAGAACTGGCATGCGCGGTAAGTCCAGCGGCGCTTGGCCGTGATTTCGGCGGGGCCCTTCTGGCCCCAGTGGTTCAGCAGCCCGGCGAACAGCACCGGCTTGTACTCGATCGCCAGGTCCGCGGGCAGTTCGCCAAAGCGCTGCAGGTGCAGGTACGCGAAAGGCGAGATGACGTCGAAATACCAAGTGGCGTGCCGGGGCATTGATGCTTCCTCCTCCGTCTTCACTGTAACATTCCCGCGTCACACCGCAGAGTCCGCAGAGGAGAGATCATGGCCGTGCGCATAGAGAAGAAAGGCAGCGTCTGGACGGTGATCCACAACCGTCCCGAGACGCGCAACGCAATGGATCCCGACAGCGCCGAGGCGCTGTACGACGCGTTCAACGCATTCAATGCCGACGACTCGGCGGCAGTCGCAGTGCTGTGGGGGGAGGGCGGCGCCTTCTGCGCCGGGTTCGACCTGAAGCATGCTGCGGCTGCCCCGGACGGCACGCCGCCGCGCATCAGCGCGGGCGACTACCCGCTCGACGACCGGCCGGTCCCGCGCGGCCCGATGGGCCCGACGCGCATGGAACTCGACAAGCCGGTGATCGCCGCGGTCGCCGGCCCCGCCGTGGCGGGCGGGTTCGAGGTCGCGCTCTGGTGCGACATCCGCATCATGGAGGCCTCGGCCTATTTCGGCGTGTACTGCCGCCGCTGGGGCGTGCCGCTGATCGACGGTGGGACGGTGAGGCTGCCGCGCCTGGTGGGCACCGGACGCGCCATGGAGATCATCCTCACGGGGAGGAAGGTCCCTGCGGAGGAAGCGCTGCGCATCGGCTGCTGCGAGCAGGTGGTGCCCGACGGGACCTCGCGCGAGGCGGCCGAGGCGATGGCCCACGAGATCGCGCGTTTCCCGCAGGGGTGCATGCGCGCCGACCGGCGGTCGGTCTACACGCAGCAGGGGCGTTCGGTGCGCGAGGCGATGCGGTACGAGTGGTACAACGGGATTCCCGCGTTCGCGGCGGAAGGCGCGGCGGGGGCGGCGCGGTTTGCGTCCGGCAAAGGGCGGGGCGGCACATTCTCTGACATTTAGTCGGTAAAGTCCGCTCCAGAGGCGGCTAAGGCGGTAGTTTCTATGCCTGAACAGGAAACTTGTCTGCGGCGCGCCGGTCGGCTATGGCGTCGAGCACGGCGCGGCGCTCGGCGTCCGGCATGTCGCGCCAGCGCGCGATCTCGTCCAGCGTACGGTAGCAGCCGGCGCAGACGTCCTTCGCCGGATCCATGCGGCACACTTCGACGCAGGGCGACTTCACCAGGATCCGTGCGCGTTCGGGGGGCGATATCATGTCCAAATTGTACCTGTGTGCCGCCAAGCGTTTACGACCCGAGATCCCGCCATGTCATCGCTGCCCTGTTCCGCAATCCTCGCCGGCCGCGCGCCGGCCGATATCCCTGTCACCCTCAAGGGCTGGGTCCGTACCCGCCGTGATTCCAAAGCCGGGATCTCGTTTGTCCACGTCTCCGACGGGTCCTCCTTCCACCCGGTGCAGGTGGTGGCGCCGAGCACGCTGCCGAACTACGCATCGGAAGTCCATCACCTGACCGCAGGCTGCGCGGTGGAGGCCACGGGACTGATCGTGCCCTCGCCCGCGAAGGGCCAGCCGTACGAGATGCAGGCCACCGCCATCCATGTGGTGGGGTGGGTCGAGGACCCGGACTCGTACCCGATCCAGCCCAAGGCGCACACGCTCGAGTTTCTGCGCGAGGTCGCCCACCTGCGGCCGCGCACCAACGTCATCGGCGCGGCCACGCGGGTGCGGCACACGATCGCGCAGGCGATCCACGGCTTCTTCAGCCAGCACGGTTTCCTGTGGGTCAACACGCCGATCATCACGGCCTCCGACGCCGAAGGCGCGGGTTCACTGTTCCGCGTGTCGACGCTGGACCTCGCTAACCTTCCGCGTACGCCCGAGGGCAAGGTTGATTTCGCGCAGGACTTCTTCGGGCGCGAAGCTTTCCTCACCGTTTCGGGGCAGCTGAACGTCGAGGCGTACTGCCTCGCGCTGTCCAAGGTCTACACCTTCGGGCCGACCTTCCGCGCCGAGAACTCGAATACCAGCCGGCACCTCGCTGAGTTCTGGATGGTGGAGCCCGAGATCGCGTTCGCGGACCTGTCGGACGATGCGAACCTGGCCGAGGCGCTGCTCAAGCACATCTTCAGGACGCTGCTGGCCGAACGGCCCGAGGACATGGCGTTCTTCGACGAACGCATCGAGAAGGGGCTGGTCGCGAAGCTGCAGGGCATCGTCGAGTCCGAGTTCGTGCGCATGGACTATTCGGAGGCGATCAGCATCCTGGAGCGGGCCAAACAGAAATTCGAGTTCCCGGTGAAGTGGGGCATCGACCTGCAGTCCGAGCACGAGCGCTACCTCACCGAGCAGCATGCGAAGAAGCCCGTGATCGTCATGAACTACCCCAAGGGCATCAAGGCGTTCTACATGCGGGTGAATGACGACGACCGCACCGTCGCGGCCATGGACGTGCTTGCGCCGGGGATCGGCGAGATCATCGGCGGCAGCCAGCGCGAGGAGCGGTTGGAGGTGCTGGACGCGCGCATGGCGGAGGCCGGGCTGGACCGCGAGCATTACGGCTGGTACCGCGACCTGCGCCGGTACGGCAGCGTGCCGCATGCGGGGTTCGGGCTCGGGTTCGAGCGGACTGTGGCGTATGTGACTGGGCTATCCAACGTGCGCGACGCGATTCCCTTCCCGCGCACGCCCGGCCACGCCAGGTACTAGGCTCGGAACAGGGGAGCCCGTGCTCCCCCGTACCCCCTCAATCTTCCAGTATCAGCAGGTCCACGCCTTCGTCGACCTGCTCGCCGGCGGCGAAGCGGATCGCGGCCACGGTGCCAGCGCGCGGCGCGGTGATGGTGTGCTCCATCTTCATGGCTTCCAGGATCACCAGCGGCGCGCCCTTCTCGACGCGTGCTCCCTTCTGCACCAGCACCGCGATGACCTTGCCGGGCATGGGCGCCGCAAGGCTGCCGCCGTGGGCGTCGGACTCCAGCTCGTGAAGCTCGTCGCGCATGCTGAGGCGGTGCTGCTCGCCTGCGGCGAAGAGGTTCCATTCGGTTCCGACCTTCACGGCGCGGCCGCGCAGGGTGCGATCGTCGAGGCGCACGAGCAGGCTGCCGTCTGGACCGGAGCGGCCGGAGAAAGCGAACTCGCCGGAAGGCGTGCGCAGCCGGGAACCCGAAGGCGTGGTCAGCACCGTGACGGCGGTGTGTCGCTCGCCCTCGGTGAACACCAGCGAATGGTGCGGAGCCTCGTTCATGCGCCAGCCGTCCATGAGGTGCCAGGGCGAATTCGGGTCGCCCGAGGCGCGGGCTTTGCCCCGCGCCCGGACCTCGCCTTCGGCCAGCTCGGCAAACGTGGCCAGTGCCAGGATTTCGTCGCGCGCGCCCTTGGACGGCGGCAGCAACTCGTCCCGGTTGCGCTCGATCAGTCCGGTGTCGAGGTCGCCGGAGGCGAATGCATTGCCTTTTACGATGCGCCCGAGAAACTCGATGTTGGTCGCCACACCCACCACTTCGAACTCGGCCAGCGCAGTGGCCATGCGCGCCAGCGCGATCTCGCGTGTCTCGCCCCAGACGATCAGCTTGGCGATCATCGGGTCGTAGTACGGACTGATGGTGTCGCCTTCGCGCACGCCCGAGTCGACGCGGACCGGCGCCGGAGTCGAGCCCGCGGGCACCTCGAATTCGACCGCCTGCGGCGCGCGCAGGTGCCTGAGCGTCCCGGTGGAGGGCAGGAACCCCTTGGCGGGATTTTCGGCGTAGACGCGGGCTTCGATCGAATGGCCGTTGATCCGCAACTGGTCCTGCTTGAGCGGCAGCGGCTCGCCGGAGGCGACCTGCAGTTGCCACTGCACGAGGTCGAGGCCCGTGATCATTTCCGTCACCGGATGCTCTACCTGCAGCCGGGTGTTCATCTCCATGAAATAGAAGCTGCCATCCTGGTTCGCTATGAACTCGACGGTGCCGGCACCGACATAGCCGACCGCCTTGGCCGCCGCAACGGCGGCGTCGCCCATGGCCTTGCGGCGTGCTTCCTGCATGCCGGGGGCGGGGGCTTCCTCAAGCACTTTCTGGTGGCGGCGCTGCACAGAGCAGTCGCGCTCGAACAGGTAAACGCAGTTTCCATTGGTGTCGGCGAAGACCTGGATCTCGATGTGGCGCGGACGCGAGAGGTACTTTTCGACCAGCACCCGGTCGTCGCCGAACGAGGCCTTGGCCTCGCGCTGGCACGAAGCAAGGGCGGTTGCGAAGTCGGCGCTCTTCTCGACCACGCGCATGCCCTTGCCACCGCCGCCGGCCGAGGCCTTGATCAGTACCGGGTAGCCGATCTTGTCCGCCTCGCCCTGCAGGAAAGCAGGCTCCTGCCGGTCGCCGTGGTAGCCGGGCACCAGCGGCACGCCGGCCTTTTCCATGAGCGACTTGGCCGCGCTCTTGGAGCCCATGGCGCGTATCGCGTCCGCCGGCGGCCCGATGAAGACGACGCCCGCCTTGGCGCACGCTGCGGCGAAGTCCTCGTTCTCCGAGAGGAACCCGTACCCCGGATGGATCGCCTGCGCCCCGGAGCGCTTCGCAACCGCGAGGATGGCGTCGCCGCGCAAGTAGCTGTCCTTCGCCGCGGCCGGGCCGATGCAGTAAGCCTCGTCCGCGAGGCTCACATGGCGCGCGTTGGCGTCGGCCTCGGAGTAAACGGCGACCACGCCGATGCCCAGGCGCTTGGCGGTCCGCGCGATCCGGCAGGCGATTTCGCCGCGATTGGCGATGAGGATCTTGGCGAACACTTATTTCTTCTTCGCGGGCTTTTTGGCGGAGCTTTTCGGCGTCGCCTTGTCTGCGGGGCCCGCCACCCAGGAGGGCTTCCTCTTGCCGAGGAAAGCGGCGATGCCTTCGCGACCCTCCTTCGAGACGCGGATCGCGGCGATGCGCCGCGCTGTGTCGTTGATCATGGGGTCGTCGATGGGCCCGCGCGACACGGCGCGGATCAGGTCCTTGATCTCGGCGAGGGCCGCCGTGCCGCCCAGCACGATGTGGCCGAGCAACTCGTTGATCTTGTTGTCGAGCTCGTCCGGCATGCACAGCTCGGAAAGCAGGCCGATCCGGTAGGCCTCCGCCGCGCTGAACCGCTCGCCAGTCAGGAAGTAGCGGTGCGCCATGCGCTCGCCCATGGCGCGCACCACGTACGGGCTGATGGTGGCGGGCGACAGGCCGAGCTTGGACTCGGTCAGCGCGAACTCGGCGTCGACCGTGCCCACTGCGATGTCGCAGGCCGCAACCAGGCCCACGCCGCCGGCGAAGGCGGGGCCATGTACCCGAGCGATGGTGGGTTTGGACATGCGGTCGAGGATCTTCAGCATCGCGGCCAGCGCCTTGGCGTCCTTGAGGTTCTGCTCGAGCGTGTAGCCCGCCATGCGCCTCATCCAGTTGAGGTCGGCGCCGGCGCAGAAGGCGGTGCCCGCGCCCATCAGCACCACCGCCCGGACCGAATCGTCGGCATCGAGCTTCTTCAGGGCCTTGCTGAGGTTCGCAATGAGCGAGTCGTCGAACGCGTTGCGGATCTCCGGGCGGTTGAGGACGACGATCGCGCAGCCGTTGCGCAGGGTCACTTCGATGTTGTTTGCCATTTTCCAGTCACATCCTAAATACGCCGAACTTCGTGTCTTCGACGGGAGCGTTGAGGGAAGCCGAGATTGCGAGTCCGAGCACACGGCGCGTATCCGCCGGATCGATCACACCGTCGTCCCAGAGGCGGGCGCTGGCGTAGTACGGGTGGCCCTGGCGCTCGTACTGGTCAAGGATGGGCTGCTTGAAGGCGGCCTCTTCCTCGGCCGTCCACTTGCCGCCCTTGCCCTCGATGCCGTCTCGTTTCACCGTGGCCAGCACCGAGGCCGCCTGCGGGCCGCCGAGCACCGAGATCCGCGCGTTCGGCCACATCCAAAGGAACCGCGGCGAGTAGGCGCGGCCGCACATGCCGTAGTTGCCCGCGCCGAACGAGCCGCCGATGATCACCGTGAACTTCGGCACCCGGGCGGTGGCCACCGCGGTCACCATCTTCGCGCCGTCGCGCGCGATGCCGCCGGCTTCGTACTTCCTGCCCACCATGTAGCCCGTGATGTTCTGCAGGAATACCAGCGGGATGTTGCGCTGGCAGGCGAGCTCGATGAAGTGCGTGGCCTTGAGCGAGCTCTCGGAGAACAGCACGCCGTTGTTGGCGAGGATCGCGACCGGGTAGCCGTGGATGCGTGCGAAACCCGTCACCAGCGTGGCGCCGTAGTTGCGCTTGAATTCGTCGATCTCGGATCCGTCGACGATGCGCGCAATGACCTCGCGCACGTCGTAGGGCTTGCGGGTCTCGTTGGGGATGACGCCGTAGATGTCCTCGAGCGGATACAGCGGCTCGACGCTTTCGCGCACGTCCAGCGTCACGGTCTTTTTGCGGTTCAGGTTGCCGACGATGTCGCGCGCGATCGACAGGGCATGTGCATCGTTCAGGGCGAGGTGGTCGACCACGCCCGAGACCCTGGCGTGCATGTCGCCGCCGCCGAGGTCCTCGGCCGAAACGATCTCGCCGGTGGCCGCCTTCACGATCGGCGGACCGCCGAGGAAGATCGTGCCCTGGCTTTTGACGATGATGGACTCGTCGGACATCGCCGGCACGTAGGCGCCGCCCGCGGTGCACGAGCCCATCACCACGGCGATCTGCGGGATGCCGGCGGCCGACATGTTGGCCTGGTTGTAGAAGATGCGGCCGAAGTGCTCGCGGTCGGGGAACACGTCGTCCTGGTTGGGCAGGTTGGCCCCGCCCGAATCGACGAGGTAGATGCAGGGGAGCTTGTTCTGGATCGCGATTTCCTGCGCGCGCAGGTGCTTCTTCACCGTCATCGGGAAGTACGTCCCGCCCTTCACCGTTGCGTCATTGGCGACGATCACGCATTCGCGCCCGGCGATGCGGCCGATGCCGGTAACGATCGAGGCCGAGGGCACTTCGCCGCCGTACATGCCGAAGGCGGCGAGCTGGCCGATCTCGAGGAAGGGCGAGCCGGGGTCGAGCAGCGTGCGCACGCGCTCGCGTGGAAGGAGCTTGCCGCGGGCCACATGCTTCTGGCGGGCGGCCTCGTCGCCGCCGACAGTGATCTTCGCGACTTTCTCGCGCAGGTCGGCCACAAGGGCGCGCATGTGCGCCGAGTTGGCCTTGAAATCGGCCGAGCGCGGGTCGAGCTGGGACTTGAAGACCGGCATCAGGGTTTCTCTTTGTGCGCCGGTTTGTCGGCCACGGGCCGGCCGGCTTTTTTCCACTGGCCGAGGCCACCCTCGAGATGCAGCACGTTCTCTACGCCCATGTCGGCGAGCGCCGCCGCCGCAAGCACGCCGCGCCAGTCCGCGGCGCAGTAGAGGATCAGGGTCTTGCCCGGCGCGAACACCGGCTTGTAGTAGGGGCTGTCCGGGTCGACCCAGAACTCGAGCATGCCGCGCGGCGCGTGGAAGGCGCCCGGGATCATGCCGTCGCGCTCGAGCTCGCGCACGTCGCGCAGGTCGACGAACACAGTGTCAGGGTCGCCGAGCAACGCCCGCGCATCGTCGGCGGAGATGCCCTTCGACTTCTTCTCGGCTTCCGCGATCAGGTCCTTGATGCCTTTCTTCAATGCCATGTCAGCTCCAGGGATTGCCGTTCAATGCGTTACGCGGATGTAGGTCAGCGTGTGGTGCGTGAAGATCCGGCCCGTGCTGTCGCTGCAGTCGGCGGTGCCGAAGAAGCGCTTCTTGCCCGCCTTGAGGATGCGCGCGGTGCAGTACACGGTCCTGGCCTTTGCGGGCGCAAGGAACACGGTGTTCAGGTCCGAGGTCAGCGCGTCGTGCTCCATGCCCAGATGTGCCTTGATCGCCAGCCACATCGCCACATCGGCCGCCGCGATCAGCGCCGGGCCGTTGACGATCCCGCCGGGGCGCTCCAGGGACGGGCTGTTGGCCATGGCCACCGTGCACTCGCCGTCGGCTACCTTCACCAGGCGGAACTTCCAGGGCCGCAGGAACCGCTCGCTGTCGAGCAGCCGCTGAAGGTCGGCCTTGGATGCTGCGGCCTTGCCGGCCACCGGCCGGTTCACGCTCCCTTCCTTGCGGTGACTTCGATCTCGATCTTCATGCGCGCATCGACCAGGCCGCAGACGACCGCGGTGGCCGCCGGCCGGGCGCGCGCGAAGAATTCCCCGAAGACCGGCGCGGCCTGCTCGAACGCCTCGCGCTCGGTGAGGTAGTAGGTGACGCGCACCACGTCGTCGAGCGTGGCGCCGGCCTGCGCAAGCGCGGCGGCGATGTTCTTGAACGCCTGCCGCGCCTGGGCAAGGAGGTCGTCCGAAATCGTCATCGTGGAGTAGTCGAACCCGGTGGTGCCGGACACGTGGACCCAGTCGCCGTCGACCACCGCGCGGCTGTATCCGGCCAGGGCTTCGAAGGCGGAACCGGAGGAGATGAGGCGTTTGTTCATCGGCATAAAAGTTAAAGTTTATTATGTGTCTGGCTGCTTCAGTGGCGGCTATTCAGCCAGTCGTGTTGTGTTTCTGAACAACATCACCAAGGGATGTCCGAGCCGTCGTAATTGAGGAAACTGCCGTTCTGCGCGGGCTGCAGCGCGGCCAGCGTCGCGCGGATGCCCGACACGCTGGTGGCCACGTCGATGTCCGCGCCGGCGCCGCCCATGTCGGTGCGCACCCAGCCCGGGTGGAAGGTCACGCAGGTCACGCCCTCGGGGCCGAGCACCAGCGACATGTCCTTCAGCGCCGAGTTGAGCGCCGCCTTGCTGGCGCGGTATAGCCATCCTGCCGTTGCGTTGCGCAGCCCTATCGAGGCCATGCGCGAGGAAATGACCGCGAGCTTGCCTTTGCGTGCCGACAGGGCGCGGCCGGCGACCGGCGCGAGGCGCATGGCCGCGAGCACGTTGGTGCGCATGACCGAGTCGAACTCGTCCTGCGAAGGGGGTTCCAGCTTCTGCGTGCGCGAGCCGTAGATGCCGGCGCAGAAAATTGCGACATCGAGGCGCGCGTTTGCGATGCCGGTTTCGAGCGCGGCCGCCGCGCCCGGTTCGTTCACGTCGAGCTTGAGGGGGTGCGCGCCCAGCGCGGCGAGCTTCGCAAGGCCGGCCTCGTCACGCGCGGTGCCGATGACCTCCCAGCCTTCCGCGCGGTACTGCCGAACGAGCTCGTAGCCGATGCCGCGCGATGCGCCGATAACCAGTGCGGCGGCCATCAGGCCAGCTCGATCGCCATGGCGGTGGCCTCGCCGCCGCCGATGCAGAGGGTTGCGACCCCGCGCTTGCCGCCGTACTTGCGCAGCGCTCCGATCAGTGTGACCAGGATGCGCGCGCCTGATGCGCCGATCGGGTGGCCCAGCGCGCAGGCGCCGCCGTGTACGTTGACCTTCTCGTGCGGGAGCTTGTGTTCGTGCATCGCGGCCATCGTGACCACCGCGAAGGCCTCGTTGATCTCGTAGAGGTCGACCTGGTCGGCGCCCCAGCCTGTTTTTTCGAAGAGCTTTCTCATCGCGCCGACCGGGGCCGTCGTGAACCAGCCCGGCTCCTGCGCGTGGGTCGCGTGCCCCGTCACCACCGCAATCGGGGACAGACCACGTTTTTCGGCGGTCGAACGGCGCATCATGACCAGCGCCGCGCCGCCGTCGGAGATCGAAGATGAGTTCGCCGCGGTGACGGTGCCGTCCTTCGCAAACGCGGGCTTCAGCGTCGGGATCTTGTCGAAATTGGCCTTGAACGGCTGCTCGTCGGTTTCGATGAAGCGCTCGTCCTTGCCGGCCTTGATGGCCATGGGCGTGATCTCCCATGCGAACCAGCCTTCCTTGTTGGCCTTTTGTGCGCGCTCGAGCGAAGCCACGGCAAATGCATCCTGCGCCTCGCGCGTGAACTGGAACTTCTTCGCGCACTCCTCGGCAAAACTGCCCATCAGGCGGCCCTTGTCATACGCGTCCTCGAGCCCGTCGAGGAACATGTGGTCCATGATCTGGCCGTGGCCCATGCGGTAGCCGCCGCGCGCCTTGGGCAGCAGGTAGGGTGCGTTGGTCATCGACTCCATGCCGCCTGCGACCATGATGTCGTTGGTGCCGGCGGCGAGGAGGTCGTGCGCGAGCATCGCGGCTTTCATGCCCGAGCCGCACATCTTGTTGATGGTGGTGCAGCCGGCACCGAGCGGCAGGCCAGCGCCGAGGCTCGCCTGGCGGGCTGGCGCCTGGCCCTGGCCGGCGGGCAGCACGCAGCCCATGATGACTTCCTGCACGTCCTCGGGCTTGATTTTCGCGCGCTCGACCGCGGCCCGGATGGCAGCAGCGCCCAGTTGCGGCGCGGCAAAGCCCTTGAGTTCTCCCTGGAACGCGCCCATGGGCGTGCGCACGGCGGAAACGATGACGATCGGATCGCTAGGCATTTTTCGACTCCTTCATGGCTTACTCCTTTACAAATTCGGACGTGCGCCGCAGGGCCTGAACCGCTTCGGCTTCAAGGCGCGCGATCAATTCCGCGGCGGGCAGCGCCCGGGAAAGTGCGATGGCCTGTCCGGCCCACATCGCGACGAAATCCGGGTTGCCCGCCATGGCCGAGGCCGCGCGCAGCTTGCCCGTGACGCTATTTTGCGCCGGAAAAGCGAGCTGCGCGGCGTTGCTGCCGTTCATTTCGCGCATGAAGCGGTTGGCGATGCCGCGCGCCGGTTTGCCGGAGAATTTTTCGGTGATCGCGGTGACGTCCTCGCGCGCCGCCAGCAGCGCGTCCTTGTGGACCTGAGACGCGCCGGACTCGGGGCAGGGGATGAACGCGGTCCCGAGCTGTGCCGCCTGCGCGCCCAAGGCCAGCACCGCCGCGATGCCGGCGCCATCCATGATCCCGCCGGCTGCGATGACCGGGACCTGCACAGCGCGCACGATGAGGCGGGTGAGCGCCAGCGTGCCGGTGAGCGACGCATAGGGATCGCGCAGCCAGGTGCCGCGGTGGCCGCCGGCCTCGCCGCCCTGGGCGATGACGAAGTCGAACCCCGCGGCCTGGAGGTTCTCGGCCTCGGCCACGCAGGTTGCGCTGCCGCCGACAAGGATCCCGGCTGCCTTGAGCGGGGCGATGCGTTCGGCCGACAACTCGTTCAGGTGGACGGTGAACACGCGCGGCCGGATTTCGGCGACAGCCGCGAGCTGCGCGTCGAAGTCAGGGCCGTAGGGTGCGCGTACGGGCTCCGGTGCAGCCAGGCCGAGCTGGGCGTAGTAGCCCGCGACGGCAGCGAGCGGGTCGCGTTGCGCGCCGTCCGGGACGTCGCCGGGCAGCGGCGAGCCGAACAGGTTGATGCCGAAGGGCCGGCCGGTCTTCGCGCGCACGAGTCCCGCCTGTCGCTTCATATCGTCCGGCTGCGTGTATGCGAATCCGAACGAGCCCAGCGCCCCGGCGGCCGAGGCCGCGGCAACGAGTTCCGGGGATGAAGGCCCGCCGGCCATCGGCGCCTGGATGATCGGTACGGTCACGCCGAGCAGGTCGCACAGAGGGGTATGCAGTCGCGTCATGGTGCTTACGCCGTCTCGGCAAACAACTCGCGCCCGATCAGCCAGCGGCGGATCTCGCTCGTGCCGGCGCCGATCTCGTAGAGTTTCGCGTCGCGCCACAGCCGCCCGGTGGGCGACTCGTTGATGTAGCCCATGCCGCCCAGCGCCTGGATCGCCTCGCCAGCCATCCAGGTGGCCTTCTCGGCGGACACGAGGATCGCGCCAGCCGCGTCCTTGCGCGTGGTTTCGCCGCGATCGAGGGCCTGGCCCACTGCATACACATAGGCGCGGCAGTAGGAGAACGTTGCATACATGTCGGCGAGCTTGCCCTGCATGAGCTGGAATTCGCCGATGGGCTGGCCGAACTGCTTCCTGTCGTGCACGTATGGGATCACCACGTCGAGGCACGCGGCCATGATGCCGAGGGGCCCGCCCGCGAGCACGGCGCGCTCGTAGTCCAGGCCGCTCATGAGCACGTTCACGCCGCGGCCTTCCTGGCTGAGGATGTTTTCGGCGGGCACCTCGCAGTCGCGGAACACGAGCTCGCAGGTGTTCGAGCCGCGCATGCCGAGCTTGTCCAGTTTCTGCGCGGTGGCGAACCCTTTCATGCCCTTTTCTATCAGGAACGCGGTGATGCCGCGCGGGCCGGTGTTCGCGTCCGTCTTGGCGTACACCACCAGCACATCGGCGTCGGGGCCGTTGGTGATCCACATCTTGTTGCCGTTGAGGACATAGGTGTCGCCGTGCCGCTCGGCCCGCAGGCGCATGCTCACCACGTCGGACCCCGCGCCAGGCTCGCTCATCGCCAGCGCCCCGACATGTTCGCCCGAGACCAGCTTCGGCAGGTATTTCTTCTTCTGCGCCTCGCTGCCGTTCCTGTGGATCTGGTTCACGCACAGGTTGGAGAACGCGCCGTACGACAGGCCCACCGAGGCGGAGGCGCGGCTGATTTCCTCCACGGCGATGATGTGCGCGAGGTACCCCATGCCGGTGCCCCCGTACTCTTCGGCGACGGTGACCCCGAGGAGCCC
This sequence comes from Pseudomonadota bacterium, assembly GCA_031408275.1. Lineage (GTDB taxonomy): Bacteria > Pseudomonadota > Gammaproteobacteria > Burkholderiales > SG8-39 > SZAS-79. Next base: position 20,473 of record JANNWA010000311.1, on the reverse strand, counting down.
CAGCGCGCCGAGTCTGGGCCACAGGTCCATGGGGAATTCGTTGCTGCGGTCGATCTCGTGCGCGCGCGGCGCGATCTCGGCTTCGGCAAACCGGCGCACCGTCTCGCGCAGCGCGGCGATGTCCTCGCCATGGTCGAATCTAAGAAACGGGTAGTCCATTGGACGCCTCCGCGCGCGGGTCCGGAAATCGGGGGATTGTGATTTACGTTTACGTTAACGTCAACTTTGCCTTGCCGCCTCGCTTTGCGCCTTTTCTCTGCTCGGCGAGGCGTTTGCGGCAGCGCTTCTCGAACAGCGTTATTTCGGACAACTGGGCCGCGATGTCCTCGCGCTGCTGCTCGAGCTGGCGCTTGTGGGCCTCGAGTACCGCGAGGAACTTCTCCAGCTGCGGCCGCTCGTCGCGGCCGGTGTCGTACATGTCGACGATCTCGCGGATTTCCGACAGGGACAGCCCGAGGCGCTTGCCGCGCAGCGTGAGCTTCAGGCGGGTGCGGTCGCGCAGGGTGTAGATGCGCCGCTGGCCCTGCCGGGCCGGCGAGAGCAGCCCCTCGGCCTCGTAGAACCGGATCGCGCGCGGCGTGACGTCGAACTCGCGCGCGAGTTCGCTGATCGAGTACTCGCTCGGTTCTGGGTGCTTTTCGTCCGGAGGGGTGGCCGTCATGGATTTTGAGCGGTGTTTCGAATGGTGCGATTGCCGGGATGCTGCGGCGCGGCGATAATCGGTGCACACTTGCCTTTCCTGCCCCGCGCCGTCTTCGCGCATTCTAGCCGAGCGCGCACTCTCCAAGAGCCCCGCTGATGCCCCTCCAGTACCCGCACGCCGAGCCGCCCGCTCCGGGCACGACGATCGAAGTCGCCCCGGGGGTCCGCTGGCTGCGCATGCTGCTGCCGTTCGCGCTGGACCACATCAATCTCTGGCTCCTCGAGGACGAACTGGACGGCGTGCCCGGCTACACCATCATCGACTGCGGCCTCGCGAACGATGCCACGCGCGAGTCCTGGGAAAAGGTCTTTGCCGCCCACCTCGGCGGCCGGCCGGTGCATCGCGTGATCGTCACGCACTACCACCCCGACCACGCGGGCAACGCCGGCTGGCTGGTGGAGCGCTTCGGCTGCGAGATGTGGATGACGCAGGGCGAGTACCTGACGGCGCATGCGGCCATGGACAGCACGGCCGGCTATTCGCCGGAGGCCGCGTTTGCGCTCTACAAGGCCAACGGCCTGGACAGCTCCCACGACGAAGGCCTCGCCAAGCGCGGGCATTTCTACCGCAAGATGGTGGGACCGCTGCCAACCCGGTACCGGCGCATCTTCGACGCCGATCGGATCCTGATCAAGGGGCGCGCGTGGAGCGTGATTGTCGGCAACGGCCACGCGCCGGAACACGCTTCGCTGTACTGCGCCGACCTGGGAGTGTGCATCTCCGGCGACATGCTACTGCCGAAGATCTCGACCAACGTGAGCGTCTGGTCCATCGACCCCGACGGCGATCCCCTCAACCAGTTCCTGGCTTCGATCAGCAGCTACCTGAAACTGCCCTCGAACACGCTGGTGCTGCCCTCGCACGGGCTGCCCTTCCACGGCGCGCATGAGCGCGTGGTGGCCCTTGAACAGCACCACATCGAGCGTCTTGCAGAGCTCGAGCAGGCGCTGGCCGCGGCCAAGGGGCCGCTCACGGCGTATGACGTGCTCGGCACCCTGTTCCGCCGCAAGCTCGACACCCACCAGACGACCTTCGCGATGGGCGAAGCCATAGCGCACCTGCACTACCTGCGTTTTGCCGGCCGCGCCGTCCGCGTGGTTGGCGCGGACGGCATCGTCCGCTATGCTCCTGCCGCCCGGTAAGCAACGATAAAGTTGTAGATGGCGGCCCGCGGCCGCCGCACGGAGGAGACAGCATGCAAGCCAAGCCACCGATGGATGCGGCGCAGACCGCTCGCGCCTACGCCGACGTCGCCGAACGCGCCGGCAAGTTGCTCGCCGATTTTGCGAAGAAGCATCCCCAAGACCTCTCGGGCGGCGTCGCCGACGAACTCGGGATCGCGAAGGCCTTCATGGACCTGTACGGCCGGATGCTGGGCGACCCCTATGCGCTGGCCGCGTTCTCGACCAACCTGGCCATCGACTACACGAAGCTGTGGCAGTCGAGCTGGATGCGCATGTTCGGCGGCGAGGCGCAGCCGGTAGCGGCACCCGGCAAGGGTGACAACCGGTTCAGGGACGAGGAGTGGCAGAAGAGCTTCGTCTTCGACTTCATCAAGCAGTCCTACCTCATTACTTCCCGCCACGTGCAGGGCGCGGTCGCCGGGGTGGACGACCTGCCAGAAGAGTCCAAGAAAAAGGTCGCGTTCTTCACGCGCCAGTACCTCGACGCGCTGGCGCCCTCGAATTTCGCGCTGACCAACCCGCAGGTGCTGCGCGAAACGCTCGCCTCCGGCGGCCAGAACCTCGTCAAGGGCCTCGACAACCTGCTCGGCGATATCGAGAAGGGCGGCATCAGCATGACCGACGAGAAGGCCTTCAAGCTCGGCAAGAACGTCGCCACCACGCCCGGCAAGGTCGTGTTCCAGAACGACCTCATGCAGCTGATCCAGTACGTGCCGACCACCAAGGAGGTGTCGCGCACCCCGCTGGTCATCATCCCGCCCTGGATCAACAAGTACTACATCCTCGACCTGCGCGAAAGCAACTCGTTCATCAAGTGGGCGCTTGACCAGGGCCACACGGTGTTCGTGATCTCCTGGGTCAACCCGGACGCGAAGCTCGCGGCCAAGGGATTCGACGACTACATGAAGGAGGGCCCGCTCGCTGCGCTCGATGCGATCGAGCGGGCCACCGGCGAGAAGCAGGTGAATTTCATCGGGTACTGCCTCGGCGGCACGCTGCTCGGCTGCGTGCTGGCCTGGCTCGCCGCCAGGGGCGAGGACCGGGTGCGCGCCGCGACCTTCTTCGTCGCGCTGCTGGACTTCGCCCAGCCCGGCGAACTCGGCGTGTTCATCGACGAGGCGCAGGTCCAGAGCCTGGAGAAGCGCATGAACAAACGTGGCGGATACCTGGAGGGCGCAGAGATGGCGACCACCTTCAACCTGCTGCGCGCCAATGACCTGGTCTGGTCGTTCGTGATCAACAACTACCTGATGGGCAAGGACCCGTTCCCGTTCGACCTGTTGTACTGGAACTCCGACGCCACGCGCATGCCGGCGAAGATGCACAGCTTCTACCTGCGCAACATGTACATGAAGAACCTGCTCGGCGTGCCCGGCGGGATCGAGCTCGCCGGCGTGCCCATCGACCTGTCGAAGGTGAAGGTGCCCGCCTATTTCGTCTCGACCGCCGAAGACCACATCGCGCCGTGGAAGACGACCTACCGCGGGGCGAAGTATCTCGGCGGCAAGGTGCGCTTCGTGCTCGGCGGGTCGGGCCATATTGCCGGGATCGTGAATCCCCCGGCTGCGCAGAAATACCAGCACTGGACCAGCGACGCGATGCCGGCTACGCCGGAGGAATGGTTCGAGGGCGCACAGGCCACGCCGGGCTCGTGGTGGCTGGACTGGCAGGCGTGGATGGAAGCGCAGAACGGGCCCGACAGGGTTCCGGCACGCACCCCGGGCGAGGGGCTCGATGTGATCGGCGACGCGCCGGGTTCCTACGCGATGCTGCGCCTGAGTTCGCGCAAGTAATCGAGGCCGGCGATCGCCCGGCTGCCGTACCAGGACGTCATCTCCCCGTCGATCAGTCGCACTGCTTTGTCCCTGAACGCCGGCAGCGCGGCGATTTCGGCAAGATGCCGGTCGCGAAACCTGTACGGCTCCGAGGAAAGCAGCACCAGCTCGGTGTCCGCCACCCAGGGTTCGTCCAGCGCGATCTTCGGGTAGCGCGCCGGCGCTTCGGCCGGGAGGGTTTCGAACCCCGCCAGAGCCAGGGTGCGCGAAAGATAGGTGTCGCGCGAGACGGTCATCCAAGGGTTTTTCCAGATCAGGTACAGCGTCCTGCGGGGCGCCGCATATGCGCCAGCGAGGGCTTCGTGCGCCACCAGGAACCGGGCGCAGAGCGCCTCCGCTTCGGCCGCGCGCCCGAAAAGACCGCCGATCAACCGGTAGAGCCCGAGGTTGTCCAGGGGTGCCTGCGGATGCGTGACGATGAGGTTCGGCACGAATTGCGAGAGGGCTTCGGCCGCGGGCTTCTCGTTCTCGTCGATGTTGAGGATGACATGGGTGGGGCGCAGCGCACGGATCCGCTCGATGTCCACGTCCTTGGTGCCGCCCACTTTCGGGATGCCGCGCACCGCTTGCGCCGGATGGATGCAAAAACCGGTGCGGCCGACGAGCTGCGTGGCGAGGCCCAGGTCGCATGCCAGTTCGGTGAGCGAGGGCACGAGCGAGACAATGCGCGCTGGCCCTTGCGCGGGCGCATGCAGCACCCCTGCGGCGTCGCGGAGTTCCACCGGCGCTCGCTCAGCGGATGGAGACGCGCACGACGCGCCGGGCGCGGGTTACTTCTTGCCCAGGCCCTTGCGGGCGAGGTCGATCAGCTGGTCGGTGGTCGCGAGCATGCCGTTCTGTGTGCCGCCCTGCTCGGCGCTGACGGTGTACCTGCCCTGAACGGCCAGCAACGGGACGCCGTCGAGCTGGTAGGAAGCGGACAACTGCGCCGCGCGTTTGATCTTGGCCTGCACACCGAACGATTTGTAGACCTCGTCGAACTTCTTGCGCTCGATGCCGTGCTTCTTGAGCCACTCCGTTATCGCCGCTTCGTTCCTGATATCGAGTCGGTCCCGGTGAATGGCATCGAAGAAAGGCTTGTGAACCTTGTCCAGCACCCCCAGCGCCTCGAACGCGTAGAAAAAACCGGCGTCGACCGCCCAGTTGTCGGACAACACGGCGGGGATGCGGCGGAACTGGACGTCCGCAGGCAGTTTCTTGGACCAGGGTTCGAGCACTGGCTCCAGGCTGTAGCAATGCGGGCAGCGGTACCAGAAGAACTCGACGACCTCGACCTTGCCCTGCACTTCGAGGGCCTGCGGCGCCTTGAGCTCGGAGTAGTCGGTGCCGGGCTTGAGTTGCGCTTGCACAGCCGGCGCGAGGAGGGTAACCGCCGCGGCAAGGGCGGCGAGGGCGAGGGGTTTAATGCTTTTCATGCGGGCTCCATGGGTCAGTTGGCCTTGGCGGATGCGGGATCCTTGATTTTGACCAGACTCACGTCGATTCCGTTCGCCGCCATGGTCGAGCGCATCTTGTTTATTTCATCGATCTTCGTGTAAGGCCCGAGCCTCACCCGGTACCAGGTGCCCTTGTCGGGCAGGTTGATCGGCTCCACCGAGGCTTCGAATCCGAGGATTGCGAGCTGCGCCTTGCGGTTGTCGGCGTCGGCCGGGTTCTGGAACGAGCCGGCCTGCAGGAAATAGATGTCCTTCGATTCCTCGGGCTTCGCCTTGGCGGCCGCCTTGAGGTCCTTCTCCGAGACCGGCTCTTCGCTGCCGGGCAGGATCTTGTAGAAGTCGAACTTCGGCTTTTCGGCGGCCGGCGCCTTGCCCGCCGGCATGCCCGCTATCTCGGACGCCTTGCCGGTTTCGGCAGGCTTGTCCGCGACCGGCTTCTTGGTCATGAAGGGGATCGGCGTCTTGTTCAGGTAGAACGCGATGCCCAGCGCGGTGGCGAGACCGACGATCAGGCCGACGAACATGCCGAGCAGGAACCCGCCGCCGGACTTGCTGCGGGAAGCATTCTGCGAACGGGACGGCTTGGCCATGCTTGGCTACATCCTTTCCGGGGCGCCCACGCCGAGGAGGCCGAGCCCGCTGGCAAGCACCTGGCGGGTCGCGGCGCACAGAGCGAGGCGCGCTTTTGCTAGCGCCGCATCCTCGACCAGGATGCGCTCGGCATTATAGTAGCTGTGGAAGTCCGCCGCGAGGTCGCGCAGGTAGAAGGCCACCGCGTGCGGAGCGAGGTCCCGCGCAGCCGACTGCACGATTTCAGGGAATTCCCCCAGGCGCTGCAGCAGCACGAGTTCGCGGGGATTGGCCAGCAGGTCGGTCGCAGCGCCCGCAGCGGCATCCGCGCCGGCCTGGGTGAACACGCTGCAGACGCGCGCGTGCGCATACTGGATGTAGTAGACCGGATTTTCGTTGGACTGGCTTTTGGCCAGGTCGAGGTCGAAATCCAAGTGCTGGTCGGACTTGCGCAGGACGTAAAAGAACCGCGCGGCGTCATTGCCGACCTCCTTGCGCAGGTCGCGCAGCGTGACGAAGTCGCCGGAACGCTTGCCCATCGCCACCTTTTCACCATTGCGGTAGAGCACCGCGAACTGCACCAGCGCGATGATCAGGCGGTCCGCGTCCAGTCCCAGGGCGGTGAGCGCCCCTTTCACGCGGGGGATGTAGCCGTGGTGGTCGGCGCCCCAGACGTTGATCATCCGGTCAAAGCCGCGCTCGAACTTGTTCAGGTGGTACGCGATGTCGGAGGCAAAATAGGTGAGCTGGCCGTTCTCGCGCCGGACCACGCGGTCCTTTTCGTCGCCGAACGCGGTCGAGCGGAACCAGAGGGCGCCGTCCTTTTCTAGGAGGTGGCCGCGCTCGCCCAGAACCTTCATCGCGCGCTCGATGTCCCCGCCGTCGTGCAGCGACTGTTCGGAAAACCAGCGGTCGTACGCCACGCCGAACTCGCTGAGGTCGTTTTCCTGGTCAGCGAGCATGGCTTCGAGCGCGAAGCGGTGCACTGCGCGCCAGTCGTCGGCGAGCAGGTCCTTGGAGCGCGCGATCAGCTCGTCGAGCGCCGCGTCGGCGTCTTCGCCCGGCCCGGCCTGCGGCAGGTCCGACGCGCCACGCTCGAAGCGCTTGCCGTGGACTTTGGCGAGATCCCCTGCGATCGCGCGCACGTAGTCTGCGCGATACCCGTCTTCGGGAAACGCCACCGCGGTACCGAGAGACTCGAGGTAACGCAGCCACACCGATGCGGCGAGTATGTCCATCTGGCGGCCGGCATCGTTGATGTAGAACTCGCGCTGCACCTCGTCGCCGCAAAACGCGAGCAGGTTCGCAAGGCTCGCCCCGTATGCCGCGCCGCGCCCGTGGCCGACATGCAGCGGTCCCGTGGGATTGGCCGACACGAATTCGACCTGCACCTTCCTGCCCGTGGCGGCGCCGCGCCCGAACGCCGCGCCTTCGGCGAGGATGCGCGCAACGACCGCCTGCTTGGTCTTGGGCGACAGGCGCAGGTTGATGAAGCCGGCGCCGGCGATCTCGACCGCATCGATGTAGCCCTCGGCGAACGCGGGTTGCGCGTGCAGGGCGGCGATGATGCGTTCCGCGAGCTGACGCGGGTTGGTCTTGAGTTTTTTCGCAAGCTGCATCGCGATGTTGCAGGCGAGGTCGCCGTGCTCCGCCTGCTTGGGGCGCTCGAGCAGCACTGGCGTATACATCGCTTCGGGCGCGACCGAGGCGAGCGCGCCGCGGAACAGCGCCGCGACATGGGATTTGATGTCGAACTGCATGGGGGGCGAATTATACCTTCGGGGCCCGCGCGGCTCAGTCGAAGTCGATCGGATCCACGTCGAGGTGCCAGCGCACGTTTTTCGGCGCGCTCTCGAAAAGCGCCGCGTTCCACGCCTGCAGGAATCCCTGCATCGCCGGTCGCGAGCGGGACTGCACGAGCAGTTGCGCGCGTTCCATGTTCGCGCGTCGCGTGATCACGTGCGGCACAGGGTCGTAGATCGTCACACCTTCTGGCGCCTCGACGAGCGCGGCGGCCTCCTTCAGGAATCTCAGCGCGTCGGCGAGCTTCGCGCTTTCGGCGCGCAGCGCCGCTTCGAAAACACTCGGTGGGAACCCGGCGGCTTCGCGCTCCGCGAGCTGCGAGCGCGCGAAGCCCGCATAGTCGTGGCGGGCCAGGGCACGGTAGAGCGGATGGCCTGGATAGCGGGTCTGCACCAGGACTTCGCCCTGCTGCTCGCGCCGCCCGGCCCGCCCGGCCACCTGCATGAGGGTTGCGAAAAGCCGCTCCCCGGCCCGGTAGTCGGTGGAGACCAGTGCGCTATCGGCGTTCAGGACGCCGACCAGAGTCATGCCCGGAAAGTCGTGCCCCTTGGCGATCATCTGCGTGCCGATCAGGATGTCCGCACCGCCGTCGCGGATGCCGGCCAGCGTCCCCGTGAGCGACTTGCCCCGGGCGGTGTCGCGGTCGATGCGCACGAGGCGTGCCTTCGGAAAGCGGTTGGCAAGCGTTTCCTCGACCCGCTGCGTGCCCCGGCCTTGCGGGTGCAGGTCGACGTTGCCGCATTGCGGGCAGGCGCGCGGGACCGCCTCTTCGAGGCCGCAGTGGTGGCAGCGCAGCCTCCGGTCGGTCGAGTGGAGCACCAGCCGCGCGGTACAGCGCGTGCATTCGGCGGCCCAGCCGCAGGCTGTGCATGTCAGGACCGGCGCGTAGCCGCGCCGGTTGATGAACACCAGGCTCTGTTCCCCGCGGGCCAGCCGCGCTTCGATCGCGGCGGTGAGCGAAGGGGAGAAGCCCTGCACCTCGGGTTCGTTGCGCAGATCGATGGTGCGCACCAGCGGCATGCGTGCGCCGGGCGAGGCGCGTTCGGGCAGTTCGACGAGCGCATAGCGCCCGGCGATCGTATTGGCGTAGGTTTCGAGCGAGGGCGTGGCGGTGCCAAGCACGATGGGAACGCCGGCCTGTCGCGCTCGGAAAACCGCCGCATCGCGCCCGGAGTAGCGCAGGCCCTCGTGCTGCTTGAACGAACTGTCGTGCTCCTCGTCCACGATCATCAGCGCCAGGCGCGGCAGCGGCGTGAGGACCGCCAGCCGCGTTCCGAGGACGATGCCCGCCTGGCCGCGCGCCGCCCGCAACCAGCCCGAGGTGCGCGTCGTCTCGTCGAGCCCGCTGTGCAAGAGACTGATGACCGCCTCCGGGAATGCGTTGCGAAAGCGCCCTTCAAGCTGCGGCGTCAGGCCGATTTCCGGCACCAGCACGAGGGCTTGCCTACGCTGCTGCAGCACTTCGGCAATCAGGTGCAGGTAGATCTCGGTCTTGCCGCTGCCGGTCACGCCGTGCAACAGGAACGGGCTGAACCGCCCAAGCGTGCCCCCGATCCGCTCGAGCACGCCCTCCTGCGCGGCCGTGAGCGGATGGCCGGACACGAATCGCGCTCCGCTCGGCGCGGCGGCCGGCTCGATCAATCCGGCCTTGGCCAGCGCACGCAGCGCATTGCGCTCGGCGGTGCGGGCTGCCGGTTCGACCGGCAGTAACGACGCTTCATCCGCGAGGCCGAGCGCGGCGATCTTTTCGAGGAGGCGTTGTTTGCGTCCCGGGCGCAGCGGCGGCGCGGCAGGGGAGTTTCCCCGTACGCGCCAGGCGACGCGGTCTTCGCGCGGCAGGGGCTTGAGGGAGCGCAGGCGCGGCGGTAGCGAAGCGATCACTGTCTCCCCCAGCGGCCGCTGGTAATAGCCGGAGAGGAAGCGCATGAGCGCGATCCATTCCTCCGGCAGGGCGGGCGCGTCGTCGAGCAGGCGCTCCACCTGCTTGATCTTTGCGGGATCGATTTCGGTGGCTCCCGGGGTTTCGACAACCAGTCCGACAAGATGGCGCTTGCCGAACGGAACCACGACGCGCGCGCCGGGCTGCACACCCAGTTCATCCGCGCAGGCGTAGTCGAAGAGCCTGGGCAACGGCACATCCAGCGCCACTCGGACTATTGTCATGCGCCCTCTGGAGTCACTTTTCGAGATGGCAAATTCCGCCAAGCGACCAACCAGTTACCCGTCTGAGTTGATTCGAAGCTTCGTGAATTCACGCGTAACCGTTCACGCGAAAGGCCTATTTTTCTTACCCACACTTCCTTGTGGATAAGTTTGTGGGTAACGCGGTCACCAAATTGCAACTTGGGCGAACGGGAAACGCCTCGCCTGACAGGTTCGTCAGGACGAATAATTTTTATATAATGAATACAGTGAGTTGCATAACTCTCCCGAGGGACGCTCCGGGAAACCCCGATTTCTCGATGAGGAACGGGTATTTGTGCATAAGTCAAGCCCCGCCAGGAAAAATGATGCGGTGCCGACACGCCCGGGAGGCCTCTTAGCCCGGCCCAGTCGCACGCAGTTTCATGCTGTAAGTGTGCACTTCATCCACGAGTGCGGCGACGCTCTCCGGTGGCGTGAACTGGGAGATGCCGTGACCGAGGTTGAATATGTGCCCCGGTCCGGCGCCAAACGCGTCAAGCACGCGCCGGGCCTCGCTGCGCACGCGTTCCGGCGGCGCGAACAGCACGGCGGGATCCAGGTTGCCCTGCAGCGCTACCCGCGCGCCGACGCGCATGCGCGCTGTCTGCAGGTTCGTGCTCCAGTCGATGCCCAGCGCATCGCAACCGGTGTCCGCCATGGCCTCGAGCCACTGGCCGCCGCCCTTGGTGAACAGGATCGATGGCACGCGCCTGCCTTCGGCCTGTTTCGTAAGTCCCGCGATCACCTTGCGCGAGTAGGCAAGCGAGAACTCCTCGTATCCCGCACTCGTGAGGTTGCCGCCCCAGGTGTCGAAAAGCATGACTGCCTGCGCGCCGGCCTCGATCTGCGCGTTCAGGTAAGCCGTCACCGCGCGCGCGTTGACATCTAGGATGTGGTGCAGCAGGTCCGGACGTCCGTACAGCATCGATTTGAGATTGCGATAGTCGTCGCTGCCGCCGCCTTCGACCATGTAGCAGGCCAGCGTGTAGGGGCTGCCCGAAAACCCGATCAGCGGGACGCGCCCGGCCAGCGCCTTGCGGATCTCGCGCACGGCATCCGTGACATAACGCAGTTCGCCGCCCGGATCCGGCACTTGCAAGGCTAGGATCGCCGCCTCGTCGCGCAGCGGCCGCTCGAACCGTGGCCCCTCGCCCTCGGCGAAGTACAGGCCGAGGCCCATCGCATCGGGAACGGTGAGGATGTCGGAGAAGAGGATCGCGGCGTCGAGCGGAAAGCGCTCGAGCGGCTGCAGGGTCACTTGCGTGGCGTACGCGGGATTCTTGGCCAGCGCGAGGAAGCTGCCCGCTTGCTTGCGCGTGGCGTTGTACTCCGGGAGGTAGCGGCCCGCCTGGCGCATCAGCCAGACCGGCGTGTGGGCGGTCTTTTCGCGCGCGAGCGCGCGCAGGAAGGTATCGTTGGTCAGCTGCATTTGCGAGGGGCTCAGGGGTTGAGAAGCTTGCCGGTGATGAAGCGCCACTGCGCCGCGCTGACCGGCGTGATCGACAGCCGGTTGCCGCGCTTCAGGATGACCATTTCCGCCAGAGGGGGCTGGGTGCGCAATTCGGCGATCGGGACGAGGCGCGTCTTTTTCGTTGCGCGCACGTCCACATGGACCCAGCGCGGCGCGTCCTTCTTCGAGGCGGGGTCGCAGTACTTGCTCTTCTTGGCGAACTGCGTGGCGTCCGGGTAAGCAGCCGAGGCGACTTCGGCCAGGCCGGCGATCCCGGGTTCAGCGCAGCTCGAGTGATAAAACAGTACACCGTCGCCGACCTGCATCGAATCGCGCATGAAATTGCGCGCCTGGTAGTTGCGCACGCCCGTCCACGGCACGGTCTGCTTCGGCGCCGCGAGCGCCATGTCGATCGAGCACTCTTCCGGCTCTGACTTCATCAACCAGTAGTTCATAGGAAACGAGAGATCGGTATGTGGATTACGGGACTGCGAAGAAGGAACGCCCGGGGGGGTCTGAGGGGGGAAGATTTTCCCTCCCCCCTTCAATTTGTGGTGCCCCCCGCCATGCCGGTGGACTCGTCTCCCGAACCCAGCACAGGTTCAGGGTGGTTGCTTACCGGCCACATCAGGTCCATCGGCACGCAGTTCGCGCGGGACGGTCGCAACAGTGACGCTGAGGCGGCAACCAGGGACTGCTATCGGTTCGGAAACTTGAGTCCGGTCGAACACAGCAGGGGACGTAGCTTGCGGCTGGCGCGCGAAAACTGCACGCTAGAACAACTTGTCCTGCCGGGCGAGTGCTTCATCCAGCTTCGCCTCTATCGAAGCGATTCTACGCTTGGCCTGACCTAAGTCAAAGCCGCCGCCGACTTTCGTAGAGAGAAGTTCGTGCGCGATGTTCAGCGCGACCATCACTGCGATTCTCTCGGCGCCCGAGACCTTGCCCGAGCCCTTGACTTCGTTCATCTTTCCGTCGACATAGGCAACAGCCTGCAGCAATGCCTCGCGCTCGTCGTCCTCACAGGCCACCTTGTAGCCGCGGCCGAGGATCGTTACTTCGAGGGTCTTTGGGGTGTCTGCCATGCGGGAAGGGGCGCAACTACTCCGGCAGGCGCACGAGCAGGCTTTCGAGCCTGGCTTTCGCGCCGTCGATTTTCTCCGCCAGGCGCTTCGCGTCGTTCTGCGCCACCGACAGCTGCTGCCGTAGTTCGATGTTTTCCGCACGCAGGCGTTCGCACACCTGCGCGAACTGAGACACCTTGCCTTCGAGCGAGTTGAACTCCGCTTCCATGCAGACACTATAGAGGGAGTTTTTCCGCTGCGTCAAGTAATAACAGGCGTTTGTGCAAGTCATTCATGACCTTGCGCGAAGGAGCCAGCGGGGCAAGGCGCACTCGCTATAATGCACGCAGCAAGGTGTCCGCCTGCCGATCCCGGCCGGAGGATGAAACGGGAAACAGGTGCGTGGCAGAGGGTTGCCGCAATTCCTGTACTGCCCCCGCAACGGTAAGCGAGGGGGTGCGCAACGAACGGCCACTGTGGGCATGCGCTCATGGGAAGGCAGCGCACCCGGAATGGATGGCAACTGCATTCGCCATCTGCGCCACTCGCAAGTCCGGAGACCGGCCTTGCTGCACAGGCTTGAGAATGCCGCGGGGTGGCGGTTTCCGGTCGGCCCGCGCAGTCCGGGCCGCGCCCCCAGTACTTCCCAGGCCCAAGGTTTCCCGCCATCGGGGTTGGTGGCGGTAGGGGGAGAATGTTCATGAGTGCACCACGATTTGCGGCCCTGGCATCGGCCGCTGCATTGGCGATTTCCGTACCGCTTCACGCGCAGCAAGACGACAAGGTGGAGGTTACGGCCACCCGATTCCCGGATGACGCCCGCAAGCTTCCCGCCAATGTGACCGTCCTCACGGCAGGGGACATTGCCAACAGCGCGGCGAGGACGGTTCCCGAACTGCTCGCCGAGCAGGCCGGCATCACGCTAAAGGACTTTTTCGGCAACAACGCGTCGAACACCACCGTTGACATGCGCGGCTTCGGGGTCACCGGCGGCCAGAACACGCTGATACTGCTCGACGGCCGGCGCATCACGGACATCGACCTTACCTCGGTCCAATGGTCTTCGGTGCCGGTCGCGTCAATCGAACGCATCGAAATAATGCGCGGCACCGGATCTGTGCTTTACGGCGACGGCGCGTCCGCAGGCGTCATCAACATCGTCACGCGGTCGCCTCTCAAGCCCGGAGTACACGCCGAAATGTACGGCCGCGCCGGCAGCTACAACACGCTGGAAGGCCAGTTCACCGGCAGTGTCGCGAGCGAGAGCTTCGGGTTCAACGCGTCGGCAAACGGCTACTCCTCCGACGGGTATCGCGCCAACAACCGCAATGAGCAGGCGAACTACACGGCGAACATGCGCTGGGCGGATGCCGGCAGCACGCTTGATCTGCGGCTCGGAACGGACAGCCAGGCCCTGCGCCTGCCCGGTGCGAGGCGCGTCCAGCCTTCGATCGGCCTGAACGAATACGCGACCGACCCGAGGGGCGCACAAACGCCGCTCGACTATTCGAATCGCGCCGGCGCTCGCGCCGGGCTCACGCTGGCCCACCGCATCGGGGAGGCGGAACTTGCGCTGGGCCTCGACTATCGGGACAAGGACCAGCGGTCCTACTTCCACCAGGGCGGTTTCCCGAGCTACCGTGCGGACGCACTGGATGTGACCGCCATCACGCCGCGGGTCCGCATCCCGTTTCAACTCGGCGCAACCGCGCATCGTCTGACGATCGGCATGGATGCGTACAAGTGGAGCTACGACAGCCGCCGGACGAACTCACCCGACAACGTAGCCCGGCCGATCAACCGGGTACGCGCTTCGCAGGACAACACCGCGGTCTACCTGCAGGACGCGATCCAGCTCACGGGCGCCACGGGCGTTACGCTCGGCTGGCGCGCGGAGCGCGTGAAGATATCTGCCACGGACACGGTCGATCCCGGTGCGCCGGGGTTCGCCTTCAACACAGCTGCGCCTCAGGCGACTTCGGTGCAACGTCAGGACGCCTGGGAAATCGGTCTCAGGCACGCTTTCGACGCGAACTGGTCGGGATTCGCGCGCGCGGCGCGCAGCTACCGCATGGTCAACGTCGACGAGATCTATGAAAACGACGCATTCTTCAGCGCGCAGTTCCAGATCCTGCGCCCGCAGCATTCGATCTCCAGCGAGGTCGGCGCCGAATGGCGCCGCGGCCCGCTCAACCTGAGGGCTACGCTGTTCCAGATCGACGTGACCGACGAGATCCACCTCGACCCGTTTACGACCGGTGTGGGCAACACGAACCTGCCGCCTTCGCGGCGCCAGGGGCTCGAGCTCAACGGGGCCTGGAAGGCGACGACGGCACTGAGGTTCACCGCTGGATACGCGTATACCGACGCACGCTTCTTGCAGGGCGTACTTCCCGGCAATGCGTTCGCGATCGGGACCAACCTCGATATCGCCGGTAAGAAGGTGCCGCTGGTTCCGCTGAGCAAGCTGAACCTCGGGGTCGCCTGGGATGTCGCGGCGAAGAGTCGCGTCTCGGGGTCGCTTGCCTACGTGTCGAGCCAGTACATGGACAACGATGAGCCGAATACGCTCGGCACGAAGATCCCCGCGTACACGGCGGTCGACTTGAAGGCGGTGCACGATATTGGCGGCGTGCGGCTCGGCTTTGCCGTCAACAACCTGTTCGACGCGAAGTACTACACCTATGCGGTGCGCAGCGCGTTCGTGGCCGACCGGTACGCGGTGTACCCGCTTCCCGGGCGCACCTTCAGCCTGTCGGCGGAGTTCAAGCTCTAGCCTGAGTGTTTCCAGCCCGGTCGCGGGGGTGCATTTCTGATATCTTCCCCTGCATGCTGAAGGATGCTGTTCCCCTCGCCGGGCTGAAACGCGCACTGGTCGTCAAACTGCGCCACCACGGCGACGTGCTGCTCGCCTCGCCGGTGCTGGCGGCGCTCAAGGCCGCGGCACCGGACCTCGAGGTCGATGCGCTTGTCTACGACGATACGGCCCCGATGCTCGCCGGGCATCCTGCGCTGGCGCAGTTGCATTGCATAGGACGCCGCTGGAGGAACGAAGGCGCGGTGCGGCGCGTGGGCGTCGAATGGCGCCTGTTCTCGGAGTTGCGCGCGCGCCACTACGATTTGATCGTGCATCTTTGTGAACACCCGCGCGGCGCGTGGCTCGCACGGTCGCTGGGCGCGCGCTGGTCGGTAGCGCCAGCGATTTCAGGGCGGAGCGGATTCTGGGAGAAGAGCTTTACCCATCTCTATGCCCTGCCGAAAAACGGCCGCAGGCACCAGGTGGAACTCAACCTGGACGCGCTGCGCCGCATTGGACTTCAGCCGTCGCAGGAAGGCCGGCGCGCGCTGATCGTCGCCGGTGACGGGCCCGACAGCAATATCACGGCGCGGCTGGCCGCGGAAGGATTGTACGACGGCGGGTTCGTGCATCTGCACCCCGCCTCGCGCTGGAAGTTCAAGTGCTGGCCGGCGGAAAAGTGGGCTGCGCTCATCGACCGGCTCGCCTCGGCAGGAGAGCGCATCGTCCTTTCGGCAGCGCCCGATCCGGCGGAAGCGGTGCTCGTCGATGACATCCTCAAACGCACGCAGGCACCGGTGCTGAACCTGGCCGGCATGCTCTCGATCAAGGAACTCGTCGCGCTGATCGCGCGGGCAAAGCTTTCCATCTGCGTGGATTCAATGCCCCTGCATGTGGCCGGCGCCGTCGGCACCCCGGTGGTCGCGCTCTTCGGTCCCAGCGGTGACATCGAGTGGGGCCCGTATCGGGTGAAAGGCGAGGTCGTTGCGAGCGATCACCCGTGCCGGCCCTGCGGCAACGACGGCTGTGGTGGCGGCAAGGTCAGCGAATGCCTTACGACGCTGGACGTCGATCGCGTGTTCGAGGCCGCCGGGCGATTGCTTGCCGCGGGCTAGTCGCATGCGCATTGCGTTGATTCGCCAGCGCTACAGCCCGTTCGGCGGCGCGGAGCGGTTCATCGAGCGAGCGATCGGCGCGCTTGAGCGCGGCGGTACCGAGGTTACGATGATTGCCCGCGCTTGGGATGTCGCGAGCGGCCGACGGGCGTTGATCGTCAATCCCTTCTACGCGGGACGGCTGTGGCGGGACGCCTCGTTCTCCCGGCGCGTGCGCTCGCTGCTCGCGCGGGAAAGTTTCGACCTGGTGCAGTCGCACGAGCGGATTCCGGGCTGCGACCTGTATCGCGCCGGCGATGGCGTCCACCGCCAGTGGCTCGAGTATCGCGCCAAGGAGGCCTCGTTCTTTGAGCGCCTTGGCATGCGGCTCAACCCGTATCATTGGTACACCTGCGCGGCGGAACGCGCGATGTTCGAGCATCCGAAACTGCGCGCGGTAATCTGCAACTCGCAGATGGTTGCCGCCGAAATCCGCACCCACTTCGCAGTCCCGGCGGAAAAGCTCCATGTCATCTACAACGGCGTGGACCTGGACCATTTCCACCCGCAAAACCGGCAGGAGATACGCGCCGAAGCGCGTCGCGAGTTCGGCTGCAAGGATGGCGACACGGTGTTTTCCTTCGTGGGCTCCGGATTTGCGCGCAAGGGCCTGGGGGCCGCGATCGACGCGCTGGCCACGGCCGGGTGCAGCGATTTCCGGCTCCTCATCGCCGGCCGCGATCGCGCAACGGCTCGATTCGCGGCGCGCGCAGCGCGCGCCGGAGTGGCCGGCCAGGTCGCGTTCCTCGGCGGCAGGGACGACGTGCGGTCCGTATACGCCGCCTCGGATTGCTTTATCCTGCCGACGCGCTACGATCCGTTCCCCAACGCGGCGTTGGAGGCGCTGGCGATGGGCGTCCCGGTGATCGTGAGCAGCCAGTGCGGTACCGCCGAAATCGTCGAGCAGGGTCGCAACGGTTGGGTATGCGCGCCGGATGCCGCCGCGCCGCTGGCGCAGTTGATGATCGAGGCGGCGGGCGCGAACGGGACAGGCATCGCAGGCGCGGCACGGCGCACAGCGGAAGGGTACGGGGTCGAACGGATGGCGGAAAGGATGATCGGACTCTACGCAATGCTGCTCGGCGACCGGACATCGGCCGCGGCAGCGGGCCACTGTTCCGAGTGAAGAAGGATGGTTGATTCCCGCCGCGACAGCCGCGCCCTCTACCTGCGGCTGCTCTCTTATGTCCGGCCGCACGCCCGCATGTTCGGTGTCGCCATCGTCGGCATGGTCGCGATGGCCGCGACCGAACCGCTTTTCCCTGCGATGATGAAGCCCCTGCTTGACGGCGGGTTCACCGGCGCCACCGGGAACCCGCTGTATACCCCGATCGTGTTTGCGCTCGCGCTGGTCGGCATATTCGTGATCCGTGGCGTGTTCTTCTTCATCGCCTCGTACTTTTCCGCCTGGGTATCGAACCGTGTGGTGCTCGACCTGCGGGCGGCGATGTTCAACCGCCTGGTGCGCCTGCCGGCCGCGTTCTTCGACGAGCGCAGTTCAGGCACGCTGATGTCGAAGATCGCCTATGACGTGTCCGGGGTGACGTCGGCCGCAACTACCGTGTTGACAGTCCTGGTGCGCGATTCACTTGCCGTGATCGGGCTGCTGGCCTGGCTCATGTACATCAACTGGAAACTCACGCTCGTGGCGCTTGCGATCGGACCGCTGGTTTCCCTGGTCGTGAAACTCTTCTCGAAGCGGCTGCGTGCAATGAGCCGGGGCGCGCAGGAGGCCATGGGCGGGCTGAGCCACGTCCTGCAGGAAACTATCGAATGCCACAAGGTGGTGAAGGTCTTCGGGGGGCAGGAGTACGAAGCCCGCCGGTTCGAGAAGGCGAACCAGTTGCTGCGCGGCTACAACATGCGCCAGACGGTGCCGGCTGCGCTTACCGTGCCGGCCACCCAGATTCTTGCGGCGATGGCGCTCGCGATCATCATCTACATCGGGCTGCAGGAATCGCTCGCGCATCGCACCACGATCGGCGAATTCGTCTCGTTCGTCACCGCCATGCTGATGCTGCTTGCGCCACTGAAGCACCTGACCGAATTGTCCGCGCCGCTGCAGCGTGGCCTGGCCGCCGCCGAGAGCGTGTTCGGGTTGATCGACGAGCCCATGGAGGTGGACGCCGGCACGATCGTGCTCAAGCGCGCAGAAGGACATGTAGTGTTCGAGAAAGTCGGGTTCACCTACGCAACACGAACCGAGCCGGCGTTGAAGCAGATCGACCTCGTCATCGCCCCGGGCGAAACGGTCGCCTTGGTGGGCGGGTCCGGCGGCGGCAAGACGACGCTCGCCAATTTGCTGCCCCGCTTTTATTCCCCCGCCAGCGGGCGCATCACGCTCGACGGCCACGACCTCCAGAGCCTCACCCTCGACAGCCTGCGCGGCAATATCGCGCTGGTTTCCCAGGAGGTGGTGCTGTTCAACGATACGATAGCGGCCAATATCGCCTACGGGCGCCTGGTGGGGACGAGCCGCGAGGCGATCGTTGCCGCAGCAGAGGCGGCCCACGCGATGGATTTCATCCGCGAGACCCCCCAGGGCCTGGATACGATGATCGGCGAGAACGGCATGCGACTCTCTGGCGGTCAGCGCCAGCGGCTCGCCATTGCGCGCGCATTGCTCAAGGATGCGCCGCTGCTGATCCTCGACGAAGCGACTTCAGCGCTCGACTCCGAATCCGAGCGGCAGGTGCAGGTCGCGCTCGAGGTGCTGATGCGCGGTCGCACAACCTTGGTGATCGCCCACCGGCTGTCCACCATCGAGCGCGCCGATCGCATCCTGGTGCTTGAGCGCGGGCACATCGTCGAAGCTGGCCGCCATGCCGCGCTGCTCGCCGCAGGGGGTGCCTACGCCAGGCTGTATACGACCCAGTACGCCGAGCAGGCATGAGGCCGCTTTCGATCGTCCATACCGAGTCCTCGCTTGGCTGGGGCGGCCAAGAGATCCGCATCCTGACCGAATCGCAGGGCATGATCGGCCGCGGGCACCGCGTTCGCCTGCTGTGCCCGACCGGGGCGCGCATCCATGATGAGGCGGCGCGCTATGGCGTGCGCGTCGAAGCGCTTCCGATCGGCCGCAAGAATCTTGCAGGGCTGGCGGCGATGATCGGCTGGTTTCGCGCGCACCGAGCCGATGAATCGTGCGATGTCATCAATACGCACAGTTCGACCGATTCCTGGCTGGCCGCGCTGGCCATGCTGACTCTGGGCAAGCCGGTACCGATCGTGCGCACGCGTCATATCTCGGCGCCGGTTCCGCAGAATCGCCTCAGCCGCTGGCTCTACGGGCGCGCAGCGGCGAGGATCGTGACCACCGGGGATGCGTTGCGGCGCCAGCTGATCGAGGACAACCGCGTAGCGCCCGATCGCATCGAGTCGGTGCCCACGGGTATCGACACGGCGCGGTTCGTTCCAGGGGATCGGGCGGCGGCTCGCGCGAAGGTGGGCCTGCCTGCGGACAGGGTCTTGGTCGGCATCGTCGCGACGTTGCGCAGCTGGAAGGGGCATCGGTTCCTGGTCGAGGCATGCGCCGCGCTGCCCGAGCCGATCGGCCTTGTGATTGTCGGCGACGGGCCGCAGCGCGAAGCGCTGCAAGTGATGGTCAAGGCGCGGGGGCTGCAGGACCGGGTGTGGATGCCGGGCAACCAGGTCGATGTGGTGCCCTGGTTGCAGTCCTTCGACGTCTTCGCCCTGCCCTCCTACGCAAACGAGGGAGTGCCCCAGGCGCTGATCCAGGCCATGCTCGTGGGTTTGCCGGTCGTCACGACCTCGGCCGGCAGCATCGGCGAACTGGCGCTCGACGGGAAAACCGCGCTGGTCGTGCCGGGCCAGAACGCACAGGCGTTGCGCGAATCCCTCGCGCGGCTGCTGGCGGACCCGGGACTGCGCGCCCGCCTCGGCGGCGCAGCGCGCGGGCACTGTATCGAGCGGTATTCGCTCGAGCGAATGCTGGACCGCATGGAAGCAGTATTCAGGAGCGTTACGTCCGAGCCGGTCGCGCCGGCCCCGGAGGCGCGCTGAATGGCGCGCGGCGTCAACCGACTTCGCGCGCTCGCCGGCGCGGTGCACCAGGCGATTCGCCGGCCGCGGCTTTCCGACCGGCCGGCGAATCCGGCGAAAATCCTGGTGCTCCACGAACTGCTGCTCGGCGATACGCTCATGCTCGCCCCGCTACTGGCCGGGCTGCGCTATCGCTATCCGGCGGCGGAAATCCTGATTACGGCGCGGCCTGGCTACGCGGGGCTTTTTTCCGGGCGGCCGTACGGAGCGCATGTGCTGCCGTTTTCGGAG
>JANNWA010000310.1:0-2067 GCA_031408275.1 Pseudomonadota bacterium | reverse complement strand
TCGGGATCGACGTCGATGTTAACCTGACGTCCGTTCACTTTCAGCTCGACCATGGACCGTTCCTCCGCTGGGGGAAGGGGGGTCATTCAAGATCAAGCCTATTCCCGGAATCACACGCATGTCCCTGACCAGCGGCCCGATCCTGCCGACACTCCTGCGCCTAGCGCTGCCCAACGTGCTGGCGATGGCCATGACCGTGCTGGTGGGGATTGCTGAGACCCGCTACGTCGGGCTGCTCGGCACCGCGCCGCTCGCCGCGATGGCGCTGGTGTTCCCGTTCGCGATGCTGGTGCAGATGATGTCGGCCGGCGCGATGGGCGGCGGCGTGTCTTCGGCAGTCAGCCGCGCGCTGGGGGCGGGCGACGAGGCGCGCGCCCGGACGCTTGCCCTGCACGCGGTGGTGATCGGCCTCGCAGTCGGCATCCTGACCTCGTTCGTGCTGATCCTGTTCGGGCCGGCCATCTACCGCTTTCTCGGCGGTTCGGGCGAGGTGCTCGCCGAGGCGGTGCGCTATTCGGGAGTGCTGTTCACCGGGGCGGTGCTGATCTGGCTCATGAACACGCTCGCCTCGATCCTGCGCGGAACGGGCGACATGCGCGTGCCTTCGGTGACGCTGCTGGCCAGCGCGCTCGTGCAGATTGCGCTGGGGGGCGCGCTCGGCCTGGGCCTCGGCCCGATTCCGCGGTTCGGCATGGTCGGCGTGGCGATCGGCCAGATCGTGGCGACGGGGGCGGGCGTCGCGTTCCTCTTCTGGTGGCTCGCGAGCGGCAATGCGCGGCTGCGGCTCACCTGGCGCGGCGTGGCGTTGCGCGCCGAACTGTTCGCCGACATCCTCAAGGTCGGGGCGCTCGCCTGCCTGTCGCCGGTGCAGTCGGTCCTGACCGTGCTGATCTTCACCGGACTCGTCGCAAGGCTCGGCGTCGGGCCGCTGGCGGGTTACGGGATCGGACAGCGGCTGGAGTTCCTCCTGATCCCGATCGCGTTCGGCATCGGCGTGGCCGCGGTGCCGATGGTCGGCATGGCGATGGGGGCGGGCAATGTCGCGCGTGCCCGGCGCGTGGCCTGGACGGCGGGCGTCGTATCGGCGGTCAACCTTGGCGTCGTCGGCCTGGTCGTGTCGATCGCGCCCGACCTGTGGGCGGGCTTGTTCAGCGACGATCCGGTGGTGCTCGACTACGCGCGCCAGTACCTGCGCTGGGCCGGTCCGGGGTTCCCCCTGTTCGGGCTGGGCCTGACGCTGTATTTCGCCTCGCAGGGGTCCGGGCGCGTGCTGGGCCCCGTGCTCGCGTCAACGCTGCGCCTCGTGGTGGTCGCTGGAGCGGGCGCCTGGCTGTTGTCGCGCAACGCGCCGGCCTGGCAGTTCTTCGCGCTCGTCGCGGCGGCCATGGCCGTCTACGGCCTGGCCACGGCCGCTGCGATCAAGGTCACGCGCTGGGGGGCGCGTACTGCGGCGTGATCCCTAAATGTACCGATACCGGTACACAAACTGACAGGAGACCCGCTCGCAGTAACGACTCAGGGAATTAAAGTCTCCTAATTGAATCACTCGATCACTCGGTCGGTATCAAAACCCTGGTCAGAATCGACTTTCCCGGCGTTGCAACCCGCGCTGCGCCAGTGCACCATGCGCGGATCAACCCCGGAGCCTTGACCATGCCCACAGAGCAATCCCGCCGCGCAGTCCTCATCACTGGCGCCGCCACCGGCATCGGCGCCGCCACGGCCCGCCGCTTCATCGCCGAAGGCTGGCACGTCGCGATCAATTGCGTCGACGCATCGCAGCGCGAGGCGGCCGGCGTCATCGCCGCAACTGCCAAGGGCGAAGGACAAAAGGTCGTCGTGCTGGAAGGCGACGTGACGCGCGATTCAGACTGCGTTTCCGTGGTGGAACGCACGGTGGCCGCTTTTGGACGGCTCGACGCGTTGGTCAACGCCGCCGGGATCAGCAAGATGGTGCCGCAGCCTGACCTGCACGGGCTCTCGTTTGATGACTTCCAGCGCATCTATGCCGTCAACACGATCGGTCCTTTCCAGATGACCCGCGCGGCCGCGCCGCACCTCAAGGCC
>JANNWA010000309.1:0-13435 GCA_031408275.1 Pseudomonadota bacterium | reverse complement strand
GCGCGTTCGCGCCCAGGCGCTCCTTGATGCCTTTAACGCAATGCGCGAAGTTGGCGCCCATGCGGTCCATCTTGTTGATGTAGCAGATGCGCGGCACGTTGTACTGGGTCGCGAGGCGCCAGTTGGTCTCGGTCTGCGGCTCCACGCCCGCCACGCCGTCGAACACCACCACGGCGCCGTCGAGCACGCGCAAGCTTCGGTTCACCTCGATGGTGAAATCGACGTGCCCGGGGGTGTCGATGATGTTGACCTGGTGGCCTTTCCACTCGGTCGACACGGCGGCGGACTGGATGGTGATGCCGCGCTTCTTTTCCTGCTCGAGGTAGTCGGTGGTGGTGCTGGTCTTGCCGTCCTTGGTGTCATGGACGTCGATGATCTGGTGCTTCTTGCCGGTGTAGTAGAGCACGCGCTCCGTAGTGGTGGTCTTGCCCGCGTCGATGTGGGCGATGATCCCGATGTTGCGGTAGAGCTTGAGCTCTTTCTGCCTGGCCATGATGGTGCTTCCTGTTGAAGGGCTGATGAGGATGTGCCGGCGGCGCTGCGCGCCTGGCGGCGGGGCGCTGGAAGGAGCCCCGGCCGATGTCCGGCAAACCCGCGATTTTACATCATGGCGGCTGCCGGGTGGGGGGCGCCTGATAGACTGCCGCCATGCGCCGCCCGGGGCTCCACTTCTCCCATGCAAACGGCTTCCCGGCGCCCAGCTACCGCTGCCTGCTGGGCCTGCTGGAGTCCGCCTTCCGGGTGGGCGCCACCGCCCCGCTCGGCATGGACCCGCGCCACCCCGCGACGGAAGGCTGGCCGCATCTTGCCGCGCAGGTAATCGAGGCCATCGAACGCGGCCACTCCCATCCGGTGATCGGCGTCGGCCACTCCCTGGGCGGGTACCTCACCTTCATGGCCGCGGTCGCCCGGCCGGACCTGTTTCGCGCCGTCATCCTGCTCGATGCGCCCATCATCGGGGCGGTCAAAGGGCGCCTCCTGGGCGCGACCAAGCGGTTCGGGATCGTCGACAGGGTGACCCCGGCCGGCGCCACGCGCGAGCGCCGCGCGGAGTGGGCGAGCCTGGCGGAAGCAGAGCGCCATTTCCGCAGCCGGAAGCTGTTTCGCCACTTCGCCCCCGAGGCCTTGCGTGACTACGTGCGCTACGGGCTGGTCGACGACGGCAAGAAACTGCGGCTGATGATCGATCCGGCGGTCGAGTACCAGATCTATCGGACGGTCCCCCACGACCTGCACCGCCTGCTGCCCAAACTGCGCGTGCCGGCCGGGTTCATCGGCGGTGCGGACTCCGATGTCGTCCCGCGGGTCGGGCTGTCGCCGATGCGGCGCGCGGGCTTCGCGTTCCGCCGCGTGCCCGGCGGGCACCTGTTCCCGCTCGAGCACCCGCAGGCGGCAGCCGATGCGATCCTCGAGATGACCGCCAAGCTCACCGCCTGATAAGCTGGCGGCCGTTTCCAGAACAGCCAATCCAGGAGAGAGACATGGTTCGAATGATCGCGGCGCTGCTCGCGCTGATCCCGGTACTTGCCTTTGCGCAGGCCTACCCCAGCCGCCCGATCAAGATCCTGGTGCCTTTCACAGCAGGCGGCTCCTCTGACATGGTGGCCCGCGCGATCGGCGCGAAGCTGCCGGACGGCCTGCCAGGCGCCAGCGTAGTGGTGGAGAACCGGCCGGGCGCCAACGGGGCGATCGCGGCCGACCTCACGGCGAAGTCGCTGGCCGACGGATATACGATCCTCGTCGGCTCGATCGGCACTTTCGCCATCAATGTCGCCCTGCAGCCGAAGCTCCCCTACAACACGCTGCGCGATTTCGACCTGCTGACGGTCGCGGTGCGCACACCGAACCTGCTGATCTGCAATCCCAAGGTGCCGGCGGGGAACCTTTCCGAACTGCTCGGCTACCTGAAGAAGAATCCGGGCAAGGTGTCGTTCGCGTCCTCGGGCACCGGGTCGTCCGACCACCTGTCGGCAGAGCTGCTGTGGCAGCGCACGGGCACGACCGGCATCCACGTTCCATACAAGGGGGGCTCGGCGGCCATGACCGACATGATCGGCGGGTCGGCGGAGTGTTCCTTCCAGAACCTTGGCGCCGTCTCCGGCCACGTCAAGGGCGGCCGCCTCAAGGCCATTGCGGTCACCAGCGGCAAGCGCACTCCCGTGTTCCCCGAAGTGCCCACCATGGCCGAGGCTGGCGTGCCCGGTTTCGAGGTCTATTCGTGGCAGGCGGTGGTCGCGCCCAAAGGGTTGCCCAAGGACGTGCTCGCGAAACTCCATACCGCGATCGTGGGGGCGCTCAATGCGGCGGATACGAAGTCGCGGTTCGACGCGCAGGGGTTCGACGTGGTCGCGAATTCGCCCGAGCAGTTCGCGGAGTTCCTCAAGGGCGAGATCGGCATGTGGCAGAAGGTGGTCGAGACCGGCGGCATAAAAGCAGACTAGGCAGATAAAAGGACATCCATGGCAAAGATCCACACCATCCGCGTCGAGCCGCTCACTGCGGCGATCAAGGCGCTGGTGCGCGGCTTCGGCAGCGACCCGCGCGAAGTCGACCTCGTCACCACCAACCTCATCGAGGCCAACCTCACGGGCCACGATTCGCACGGTATCGGCATGCTGCCGAAATACTCCGAGGCATTCGTGGAGGGTGGCCTCAAGGCGAACGCGCACGTGAAGACCACGCTCGACGGCGGCGCGATGCTGCGCCTCGACGGGCAGGCGGGATTCGGACAGGTGATCGGCCACGAGGCCATGGAACTCGGCATCGCGCGCGCCAAGCAGTTCGGCAGCTGCATCGTGGCCCTCGGCAACTCGCACCACCTGTGCCGCATCGGGGCGTGGGCGGAGATGGCGGTGGCGCAAAACCTGATTTCGGTGCATTTCACCAACGTGATCTCGCGCCCGATCGTCGCGCCCTTCGGCGGCGGGGACGCGCGCTTCGGGACCAACCCCTTCACCGTTGGTATCCCGGTGCCCGGCGGTCACCCGATCCTGCTCGATTTCGCCACCAGTGTGATGGCGCAGGGCAAGGCACGCGTGGCCTACAACAAGGGCGAGCAGATGCCGCCCGGGCGCCTGATCGACGACAAGGGGCTGCCGACGACCGACCCGAAATTCGCGGTGGTCGAGCCGACCGGCGCCATCGTCACGTTCGGCGAGCACAAGGGCTACGGGATGGCGGTGGTGTGCGAGCTGCTTGGCGGCGCGCTCGCGGCGGGCATGGCCTGCCACGAGCCGTACAACGGCAAGAAGCGCGTGCTGAACGGCATGCTCACCATCATCTTCGATCCGGCGAAGCTCTCGGAAGGCGCGCTGTTCGGCGACGAAATGAAAGGCTTCATCGAGTGGGTGAAGGCGTCGCCGGCGCAACAGGGCTTCGACCGGGTGCGGATCGCGGGCGAGCCGGAGCGCGAATGGCGCGCGAAGCGTATGGCCGAGGGGATTCCGGTCGACGAGACGAGCTGGAGCGACATCCTCGCGGCGGCCGAGCGGCTGAAGGTGGATCCTGCCGAGGTGAACCGCCTGGCCGGGCTCTAGTCAGCTACCTCGCGGCGTATTCCTGGGCGGTCTCCCACGCCACTTGCTGCAGGTGTGCTGCGACATCGGCGGGAAGTCCGGCAGTGTAGGCGTTGCCAACAGGCGATTTTCCGAGGAGCGCGGCGTACACGGTGCACGCGGCCAGGTAAGTTCCGGCGAGGCTCGGATGCCGCTTGTCGGCCACGTAAAGATCGAGGCCCGGCTTGCGCGCCACCGACTTCGCGAATGCAAGTCCCGCGGGCACCACCTGGGCGCCGTTGGCCTTGCCCGCAATGGTGTACTGCTCGGCAAGCTGGGCGGTCATCTCCGGCTTGTCCTTGTACGCCCAGGACATGAACAGGACCGGACGTGCATCGCTCGCCCGGATCGTGTCCGCGTGCCTCTTCGCGTACGCGTGGAAGACCGGCTTCAGCTGGGGGTGGATCGGACACTGGCTGCAGTCCATGAACATCACGGCGTCGAACTGCGGGCCGGGCGGATTGAACCTGATCTCGTTGTCCCCGACGAACGAGTACTTGCCGATGCGGTCGGGACCCAGGTAGCTTGCGAGGTCGTGCCAGTCGATGCCGGAGCCGCTTATCGTCACCGATACGCCGCGGTGGGTGATTGACTTGTCGCCCCGCGTGAGCTGCGCAACGTGCCCGTGCATGCTGTTGTTGTAGTAGAAAAAACTGTTGCCGACCCACAGTAGCGACTTCGGAGGGCCGCTCGGGGCAGCGACCGCCGCAGGCGGGGTCGAGGTCTGGGTCGCACATCCGGCGATGGCCAGCACAAACAGAATTGGCCCGAGGATGCGGTACAGGAGAGTTTTCATGTTGGCGGTCCTTCTCGAGTCGTAGGATGGACGGCAAATTTAACCGAATCCGCAAGAAAGTGCAGTGGCAAACCCTAGAACTTTTCCGGCCTCAGCACGCTGACATCGTCCAGATACAGCGTCACCGAGTAGTTCTCGCTGTAGGTTGCCATCACATGAGCGGCAAACCGGTCGGCGACCGCCGCTTCGCAGATCACCTTCATTTCTATCGACCGGTCGGCTTCCCATGCGCCTTCACGCTTCCCGCCGCGGCCGCTGCCGCGCACGTCGGCGATCGTGTAGCCCGCAGCGCCCAGCCTGCGGGCATCCTCGGTCAGCATCTTCTCCAGCGCAGCCTCGCAGATCACCACGAGCAGTTTTCTCGAATGAGTTTGCATCCTAGAACCTCAGTGCTTCGGCAAGCCACAGGTAGAGCGGGATGCCCAGTGTGATGTTGAACGGGAACGTAATGCCGAGGGCGACGCCTATCGAAAGTGCCGGGTTGGCCTCGGGCACGGCGATCCGCATTGCCGTCGGCGCAGCAATGTAGGAGGCGCTCGCCGCCATCGTCGCGAGCAGCGCGGTGCCGCCATCGGACAGGCCCACAAGACGCGCGACGACCGCGCCGATGCAGGCGAAAACCAGCGGCACGACCACGCCAAAGCCCATGAGGAACACCCCGGCACGGCGCAGGTCGTCAACCCGCCCGCCCGCCACCAAGCCCATTTCCAGCAGGAACAGGGCCAACACTCCTTTGAAGAGGTCGATGAACATTGGCTTGACGGGTTCGATACCGTCGGGCCCGACGGCCGCGCCTATGGCAAGCCCGCCGAGCAGCAAGACGAGCGTCTTGCCGAGCAGGACTTCATGCGCCACTGCACGCCAGCGCACCGAGCCAAGCGTGCCCTGGCGCGCAAGCAGGATGCCCGTGACGATGGCGGGTGTTTCCAGCAAGGCTACAAATAGCGGCATGTGCGTTTCGTACGCAACCTCGCGCTTGGACAGGAACGTGGCCGCCACGGCAAAGGTGACCACGCTGACCGACCCGTAGTGCGCCGCGATCGAAGCCGCGTCAGGTCGCGACAGGCGGCCCACGCCGCGAAGGATCGCGAACGCAGGCAGGGGCAGGACGAACCCCATCGCGAGCACGGCGCAGGCCTGGACGGCCACGCTTGAGAACGGCACCTTCGCGAGCTCGACCCCGCCCTTGAGGCCGATTGCGAGCAACAGGAAGATGGAAAGGGTTTCGTACAGCGCTTCTGGCAGGCGCAGGTCCGAGCGGGCGAGTTTTGCAAACACACCAAGCAGGAAGAAAAGCACGACAGGGTCCATGTCGCGACAATAGCACCAGATCGCGCGCCTGGAACGCGAGTCTCGAGCGTGATGTTCATCAGCCCTTGCTAACGGGCTAGAATCGGTGCTCCTGAACGCGGAGCACACCATGGCCGAGGCAATGTACTGGAAGGAAATCACCGTTCAATGGGGCGAGTCCGACCCGTTCGGCCTCGTCTACTACCCGCGCATCGTCGCCTGGTTCAACGACACCGAGCACGAGTTCTTCCGCACCATCGGCTACCCCATCGACCAGATGATCCGCCGGGACCGCACCACCTTCGTGATGGGCGAGATCCACTTCCGCTTCATCGGCCCCGCGGCCTACGGCGACCGCGTCGCCACCTCGGTGACGCTGACCAAGATCGGCGAGCGCACGCTGCACTGGGCCTGCAAGGCGAGGAACGCGGTAACTGGGGCGCCGGTCACCGAAGGCAAGGCCACGCGGGTCTACGCGCGTATCAACGAGGACGGTACGCTGAACTCGGAGGTGATCCCGGACGCGATGCGCAAGGCGATGATGCAGTCGGGGCAGTTGAGCCACCTGAGCCAGAGCATCGAGAAGGAGCCGGAGTACCACCACGCCCCGCCGGCCAAGGGGCGGAAGAAAAAGTAGTCGCCTGGAACCACTTGGAGAGAACATGAAACGCATCGTCTCGGTTGTCGCGCTCGCGATGACTCCGTACCTCGCCCTCGGCGCCGATGCAGGCGCCTTGGGCTGCAAGACCACCGAAGAGTGCGCCGCCCAGGCCGCCCGCATTGGCGCCTTCGTCCCGGCGCCCGTTTCCAAGGGGAACACCACAAGCCCGGTCGACCTGGCCGAGGACCAGTTCTACTGGATGAACAAGATCAACAAGGCCTCGATCGTGATGCTGGTCGAGGAGAAAATCCTTCCGCGCGAGACTGGACGAACGATCGCGCGGGGCATCGCCCACACGATCGACCAGGCCGCGAAGCCCGATGGCAGGCGGCCCTCCGACGTGATGCAGATCGAGAAGATCGTCACCGACGCCATCGGCCCGGACGGCTCCCTCATCCATGCCGGACGCAGCCGCCAGGACATGTACGCCACCTTCCGCGCGGCGCAACTGCGCAACCAGGTGCTCGACTTCTCCGACGCGCTGAACAGCCTGCGCGACCGGGTGCTGGTCACGGCCGCGAAGCACGTGAACACGGTCGTCCCGGCCTACACCAACGGCGTGCAGGCGCAGCCGGTGAGCTACGCCCATTACCTGCTCGCCTTCGAGGCCTCGTTCGCCCGGGACGCCCAGCGCATCCGCGAGCTGTATGCGAGGCTGAACCGCAGCGCCATGGGAACGGCCGTCCTCGCGAACTCGGGCTGGCTGCTCAATCGCCGGCGCCTGGCCGACCTTCTCGGCTTCGACGGCCTCATCGAGAATTCATACGATGCCAGCCAGGTGTTCCCCTACGACGTGCCCATCGAGGCCTCGGGGATCGCCAGCTCGAACGCGATTCGCCTGGGCGCGATTCTGGGCGACATCCATACGCAATACCACCAGACGCGGCCCTGGCTTCTTCTCGAGGAGGGCTCTACCTACACGAGCAGCGCCATGCCGCAGAAGCGCAATCCCGGCCTCGTGATGAACGCCCGTGAGTCGGCCTCAACCGTCGTCGGCCTTGCGCACACGGTGAGCCTGCGCGCCCACAACGTCACGCCCGGCATGCGCGACTACAAGCAAACGCCGGCCGAACTCGCCCTCTTCCCGCAGGCGGTGCGCACGATCGTTGCCATGAACGCCGTGATGGATTCCCTCGTGATCAACCCGAAGCGCGCGCTCGAGGAGCTGGAGGACGACTGGACGACCTCGATCGACATCGCCGAGACGCTGCAGAAGGACCACCGCGTACCTTTCCGCGTGGGGCACAGCTTCGCCTCGTCCATCGTGACCCATGCCCGGACGAATGGGCTTCGCCCGAGAGAGTTCCCCTACGCGAAGGCCGTGGAGCTTTACGCCGAGGCAATCGCGAAGTACAAGCTCGCCGACGCGAAGCTGCCCCTCGACGAGAAGGCGTTCCGCCAGCTGCTCTCGCCGGCGGAAATGGTGAAGTCGCGCGTGGGCATCGGCGGTCCCCAGCCGGCGGAAGTCGAGCGGATGCTCGCAGGGGCGCAATCCTCCCTCAAGAGCGACAAGGCGTGGATGCAGAAGACGCGGCAGGGCTTCAAGGACGCCGACGCGAAGCTCGACAAGGCTTTCAGCCAATTGCTGGCCAACTAGCGCGCCCCTTTGGCCGGGACTGCTCTTACAGGAACCGCTCGATCGTCTTGGGCGATGGGGGATGGCCGCTGCTGACGAACCAGTTGTAGTCGGCCGCCTGGAACAAGGTCGCGGTATCGGCAGGCACGTCCGCAAATGCGCCGTCGAACTCGCGGCGAACAAAATACGCGTTTACGCCCGTGATGTTGCAGGCCACCAGGCGGTAGTCGGCCTGCGCGAAAAGGTCGGCAAACATCTGCAGGGACGCGCCCTGGTAGTCGTCGCCCATCCAGCGGTGCTCGGGGTCGTACTTGATCGTCCACCGGATCGGCGGCGGAAATTTTGCGTTGTATTCGACCACGATGACCGCAGGGCGCGTCCCGCTCTTCAGGATCTCCTGTGCGACGTAGTAGTCGTTGCCGTCGAGGTCGATGCTGAGGAAGTCGATGCCCGGGGCCGGCAGGGCCTCGAGCTCGCGTGCGATGTGCGCAACGCAATTTTCGGCGGTCAGCCACGCGTCCGAATAGCGCAGGCGGGCGCTGCCGGGGGGGATGGTGACCCGCATGCTGTCGGAGCCCAGCCACACGCCTTTCCATCCGCTCATCAGCAGGATCAGCGTGTTGTTCTCCAGGCCGTCGCCCGCGCCCAGTTCGACGAACACGCCGGTGCCCAGGCCGATCCTGCGCATGATCTCCAGCGTGATGCCGTCCTCGTCGGTCTGGGAGTAGTACTTCTTGCCGGCCTGGATCAGCGGATTGCGGCTGGCGGCGCGCTTTTCCATCCAGTAGTGCTCGACCGCCATGTCCATGCGGCGGGAGAGCGAGGTGCGCTTCCAGAGCTCGTTCAGGGCGTCGAAGGTTCCCTGCGCCTGGGACACCTTGAGCCGTTCAAAGAAATTCTTGAACATGGATTTCAATCCACGATGAACAGTTTCGCGCCGCACGCCGTGCGCGAACGATGCGGTTCGGCGCCGTCGGCGACCTGGTAGCTCATTCCCGGCTTCAGCACGAACTTGCGCCCGTCGGCGAGCTCGGTCTCGAGTTCGCCCTCGGTGCACAGCAGGATGTGGCCTTTGGAGCACCAGTGGTCGGCGACATAGCCGGGCGTGTACTCGACCATGCGCACGCGTATGCCGCCAAAGTCGCGGGTGCGCCAGTACGCCATGCCGCTGTCGCCCTTGTGCGTGGTGCGCTCTACGCCGGACCAGTCGGTGGTGCCGAAAGGGATATCCCGCATTTCCATGGGCGGCGCTCCCTCAGTCGTCTGCGATAGTGTTGCGCAGGATCCCGACCCTGCTCACTTCGATCTCCACCACGTCGCCCGGCTTCATCCACACCGGCGGTTCGCGCCGCGCGCCGACGCCGCCAGGCGTGCCGCTGACGATCACGTCGCCGGCTTCGAGGGGAACCCAGGTCGACAGGTGGGCGATCAGGCTCGGGATCGAGTGCACCAACAGGGCGGTGGTCGTGTGCTGCATCTCGACGCCGTTGAGCCGCGTGATCAGCGTGAGCTCGGTCGCGGGGGGAATCTCGTCGGCCGTGACGATCCACGGGCCGAACCCGCCGGTCGCGGCGAAATTCTTGCCGGCGGTCCACTGCGTGGTCGCCCATTGCCAGTCGCGCACCGAGCCGTCGTTGTAGCAGCTGTAGCCGGCGACGTAGTCCCACGAGTCCGCTTCGGATATGCGGCGGCCGGCCTTGCCGATGATCACCGCGATCTCGCCTTCGAAGTCGAGCTTGGTCGATTCGCGCGGCCGCAGGATAGGCTGGCCGTGCCCGACCTGGGACTCGGGAAAGCGCACGAATACGGCCGGCGCCTCGGTTTTCTCGCGCTTGGTTTCCTGGCGGTGGTCCTCGTAGTTCAGGCCTATGCAGAAGATCTTCCCCGGGTTGGGGATCGGGGGCAGGAGGGTGACTTCGGACAGCTTCAGGTCCGGCTTCTGGCCGGCGGCGGCCTTGCGTGCTTCGCCGAGGCCCTCGTGACGCAGCAACGTGCGGATATCGGGGTAGTGCGCCCCGATGCGGCGCGAGAGGTCGACGATGCTGTCGCCCTCCACGACTCCGTAGCAGGCGGCGTTCTGGTGCATGTATGCGGCAAGCTTCAAGTACGGCCTCCGGATGTGCAGCGGCGAAAGACCGCCAGCATACAATGAGTCCATGCCCGGGAGGATGAACCAGACCGCAGACACTTTCACCGACGGCGCGCGCGCCGGCCTGCCGGTGGTGCTCGGCTACCTGGGGATCGGCCTCGCCGCCGGGGTCGTGGAGCGCGCGGCCGGGCTCTCGTATGCCGAGGTGCTGCTCCTCTCGATGGTGCTGTACGCGGGATCGGCGCAATTCGTCCTGACGAGCATGGTCGCGCTCGCGAGCCCGCTTTCGGCCGTCGTCCTGACGGTGTTCTTCGTCAACGTCCGCCACCTGCTGCTGTCGGCTGCGCTTGCGCCGTACTTCCGCAGGCTGCCCGCCTGGAAAAGCGCGTTGCTCGGACTGCAGCTCACGGACGAGACCTTCGTAGTCGCCGCGGGACGGTTCGCCAAGCGCCCCCCCGAGGGCGCCGCCTGGATGGCCGGCCTCAACCTGGCCGCCTACTCGACCTGGGCCATGGCGAACCTCGCGGGCGCGGCGTTTTCCGCGCAGTTCGCGGGGTCGGCCGCCGCCACCCGGGTGCTAGGGTTCGCCTTGCCCTGCATGTTCGCCGGGCTGCTGGTGCTGCAGCTCGCCGCGCAGTCGCGCATTCGCACCGGCCTCGCGGTCGCCCTGTTTGCCGCGGCGCTCGGCGTCGCGGTCCAGGTGGCGCGTCCGGGCCCGTGGGCCGTGATCCTCGCCACGCTCGCCGGAGCGACGCTCGGCCTCGCACTGGAAAGATGGACGTCCGCCCCGAAATCCTCGCGCTGATCCTCGCGTGCGCCGCCGTCACGGCGGTGCCGCGCGTGCTGCCGCTCGTGCTGCTTGCGAAGGTCAGGCTGCCCGGCTGGATCCTCTCCTGGCTCGCTTATGTTCCGGTAGCGGTCCTCTCCGCATTGCTGGCGATCGAAGTGCTGGTCGTGGACGGCAGGCCCGCGATCTCGATTGCCAACCCGGCGGTGCTCGCGATTGTCGCGGCCCTCGCGGTGGCGGGTTTCACGCGCAGCTTGATCGGGACCGTGATGGCCGGCGTCGGACTGTACTGGTGGCTGGCCGGATGACCCGCAGGGGGGGCGTGCGGCGGGATCGGGGAATAACGACCGGGCAACCGGTGTTTAGCTAAAAACGAGGAGGTACGGCATGGGAAATGGGACAAACACAAAGGGCGCGCTGCTGGCAGCGCTCTTCATGACGGCTTCGGCCGCATCCACGTTCATCCCCACGGCGCATGCCGCGGGCGGAAATGAACCGACCCCTGCCGCGACCTGGACGGCCGACCCCGTGGTCGAGCAGTTGCAGGCCTATGTAAAGCAAAAGGACTGGCCGCGCGCCGCAACCTACATGAAGGACGCCGTGGCGAAGAACCCCGGCAACGCCGACTACAACAACCTGTATGCGTTTGCGGTGCGCAAGGGACCCAATCCGGACATGGCGCTCGTATTCAAGCACTACAACGAGGCGCTGCGGATCGACCCCAAGCATCGCAATGCCCACGAATACATCGGCGAGGCCTACCTCATGGTCAATAACCTCGCCAAGGCAAAGGAGCACCTGGTTGCGCTCGACCGGCTGTGCACCTTCGGGTGCGAGGAGTACACCGAACTGAAGAAGGCCGTCGCCGGATACGAGGCGAAGAAGAAGTAGCTACCGGCTGAGCGGTGCTGTGCATTGCGGCCCGGCACCACCCCGCGGCCCGAGTGTCATGCCCCTGTTTTGGACTTGATGTAGCTGCGCCATCCGCCGTGCGCGGTGATTTCGCGCTGGCCTTCGACGAGGGCGTTCTCGCCAAGCACGCCAAGCACTGTCGATCCATCGGCGAGCCGGACTTTGCCGATCGCCAGCCCGGGGGGCTCGGCGAGGAGGATTCCGGCCAGGCCCGCGGCGGGGACCGACCACACTTCGAGCGAAACCGCGACGCCGGAACCGTCGGTGACCCGGATCATGGCCGGATGATCGTCGTTGATCGTCCAGAGCCGATAGGCGGGTTCGGTGGCTGCCTCGCGCACGAAGGTGGCCCCGGCAGCGAGCATGTTCGGATTGAGTTTGAGGCCCCGCATCAGGGTGCCGTTGACGGCGAGCAGGACTCCGGTCCCGCTGGCGGGTTCGGGCGTGCTGGCGTCGAGTCCGGCGGCCAGCGCGGCGATGGCTTCGTTGAAGCACGCCATCGGCGCGGTAGTTATGCCTGCGCCGATCTGGCCGACGCCCGCCAAGCGGTGCGCGATGCCGGTGTTGATGATCGGCAGAACGCCCGAGTCGGCCACCAGGCGCGCGTCGATGCCTGCGGGCGTGCCGCCGAAATTGAGCTGCGGCAGTGTGAAGGCGGGATTGCTCCCGAGCGTGATGCTCAGCATGCGCCGGCTGTTCGCCGTGGCTTCGGCAGGCGTGCCGCCGACGAACTGCACTATCGCGGGCGACGCGGCCATGGCGAAACCGCCGAGGCCGTTCGTCTCGGTGATGGCGGAGTCCCCGAGGTCCGCCGCGGCGTCCTTCACGTCGTAGCCGGGGAAGTAGAGCCCATTGACAGGGTTCGCGGGCGCCTGGAACCAGCGGTCGCCCGTACCGCTCAGGCGGATGCCGAAGTTGACGCCGTTGCGCGCCATGACGGTGACCATGCTGCTGCCCGGAACGCCGTGCGCCGCGTCGGACATCGACTTGCACGCGGCCATCGAGATGTTGAGAAAAAAATGGTCGTTGCCGGCAACGAAGGCGAGCGCGCGCTGAATCGCCGGGCTGCCGAGCCTGGAGGCGAGCAGCGCGAGGGTGAGGCGCTTGAATAGCAGGCCGGAGGCGGCCGCGTTGCGGTTATGAAGTTCGTCGCCCATGTGCAATGCCTGCGCCATGAGCGGCTTGAGGCTGTGGTCCGCCAGGCTGCGCACCGCGACTTGCATCGTGGCGAAGAATTCGGAACCGAGCCAACGCAAGCGCTCGATGACATCGGGCGAATTGGCGCCGAAGCGCAGCACCTTGCCCAGCCCCTCGTTCAGGTTGCAGAACGCGCGATTGCCGCGATCGGTGTTCTCCACCACCCAGACCGGCATCGACGGGCTGATGATGCCGGCCATCGGCCCGACGGCTCCGTGCTCGTTGCACGGTTCGAGGGCGACCCCGCCGGAGGCGGCCAGTTTCCCGGCCGCCTTGAGCGAGCCGGCCCAGCCTTCGTAAAGGATCGCGCCGGCGATCGCGCCCTGCTGCGGCCCGCACATGTCCGCCCAGGCGATCGGCGGACCGGAATGCAGGATGCGCCGCTCGCCCTCCGCCAGTCCCGCGATCGCGTCCTTGGCGAGGACCAGGTCTGCCAGTTGCGGTTGGGCGGTGAGGTAGCGGTTGTAGGCGATGCGGTTGGCGTCGGCGGTGGGCGCAAAGCCCCCCGGGCAGGCGAGGATACACCCGAACGCGGCGGCGGCTGCCCCAGGCGGCGCCCAGCAAAGGTGGGTA
>JANNWA010000308.1:0-4778 GCA_031408275.1 Pseudomonadota bacterium | reverse complement strand
CTGCGCGACGAGCAGGACGACATCATCGGCTACCTGCTGATCGGCACCGACAACACCGCCCGCAAGCTGGCCGAAGAGGCGCTGCGCAAGGCCGGCGCCCTGCAGAGCGCGATTTTCAACAGCGCGAATTTCTCGAGCATCGCCACGGACGCCCGGGGCGTGATCCAGATCTTCAACGTCGGCGCCGAGCGCATGCTGGGCTACGCCGCGGCCGATGTGATGAACAAGATCACGCCGGCCGACATTTCCGACCCGCAGGAGCTGATCGTGCGCGCCAAGGCGCTGAGCGCGGAACTCTCCACCCAGATCACCCCGGGCTTCGAGGCGCTGGTGTTCAAGGCCTCGCGCGGCATCGAGGACATCTACGAACTCACCTACATCCGCAAGGACGGCAGCCGCTTTCCCGCGGTGGTCTCAGTCACCGCCCTGCGCGATGCCGAGGACGCCATCATCGGCTACCTGCTGATCGGCACGGACAACACGGCGCGCAAGGAGATCGAAGCCGAGCAGAAAAGGCTCGACCAGCGCCTGCGCGACCAGCAGTTCTACACGCGCTCGCTGATCGAATCCAACGTCGATGCGCTCATGACCACCGATCCGGCCGGAATCATCACCGACGTCAACAAGCAGATGGAGGCCCTCACCGGCTGCACGCGGGACGAGCTGATCGGCGCGCCCTTCAAGGGCTACTTCACCGACCCGGAACGCGCGGAGGCCGGCATCAAGCAGGTCCTGAGCGAAAAGAAGGTCACCGACTACGAGCTCACCGCGCGCGCGAGGGACGGCAAGGAAACCGTGGTCTCGTACAACGCGACCACGTTCTACGACCGGGACCGGCGCCTGCAGGGCGTGTTTGCGGCCGCGCGCGACGTCACCGAACGCAAGCGCCTCGACCAGGTACTGCAGGAGACGAACAGCGAGCTGGAGCGGGCCAAGATCGCGGCGGAAAAGGCCAACCTCGCCAAGTCGGATTTCCTCTCCAGCATGAGCCACGAACTGCGCAGCCCGCTCAACGCCATCCTCGGGTTCGCGCAGCTGATGGAATCGGACTCCCCGCCGCAGACGCACTCCCAGAAGGAAAGCACGGCCCAGATCCTGCAGGCCGGATGGCACCTGCTGACGCTGATCAACGAGATCCTCGACCTGGCCAAGGTCGAGTCCGGGCAGGTGCCGCTGTCCACCGAACCGGTGTCGCTTACCGGCGTCCTGCTCGAATGCCATGGAATGATCGAACCCCAGGCGAAGCTGCAGGGCATCAAGCTGGCGTTCCCCGGCCATGACATCCAGAATTTCGTGCGGGCCGACCGGACCCGCCTGAAGCAGGTCCTCATCAACCTGTTGTCGAATGCGGTCAAGTACAACAGCAAGGCCGGGACGGTCGAGGTGGATTGCACCGAAAACGCGCCTGGACGCATGCGCGTGAGCGTCCGCGACACGGGCGCGGGACTGCACCCGGACCAGCTAGACCAGCTGTTCCAGGCGTTCAACCGGCTCGGGCAGGAAGCGGGGGGACAGGAGGGGACGGGCATCGGCCTCGTGGTCGCCAAACGGCTGGTCGAACTCATGGGCGGGACGATCGGCGTGGAAAGCACCGTCGGGGCGGGAAGCACGTTCTGGTTCGAGCTCGCTTCGGCGCCTGAGCCGAGCCTCTGCACCGCGGAAACCGGCGCGGCGGCCCCCGCCCCGCCTCAGGTTGCGGGTACGGCGCGCACCCGCACCCTGCTGTATGTCGAGGACAATCCGGCGAACCTGAGGCTGGTCGAGCAGATCATGACCCGCCACCCCGAAATGCACCTGCTCACGGCCGTCAATGGCGCCCTCGGCATCGAGCTTGCCCGCGACCTGCGGCCCGAAGTCATCCTGATGGACATCAACCTGCCCGGGATCAACGGCTTCGAGGCCCTCAAAATCCTCCGCGCCGAGCCGCTCACCGCCCACATCCCCGTCATCGCGATCAGCGCGAACGCCATGCCCCGCGACATCAAGAAAGGCGAAGCGGCCGGCTTCTTCCGCTACCTGACCAAACCCATCCGGGTCGACGAGTTCATGGACGCCATCGGCAAGGCACTTGAGCACGCGGAACAACACCCCGCGCCGGGAACTGCGGAGAGCGCCATCCATGCCTGATATGCCCGAAATCCTTCACGCCAGGATCCTGGTCGTCGACGACAAGCCGGCGAATGTCCTGCTGCTTGAGCGAATGCTGGGCGGCGCCGGCTACGTTTCGGTCACGTCCACGACGCAACCGCGCGAAGTCTGCGCCCTCCACCTGCTGAACAACTACGACCTGATCCTGCTCGACCTGCAGATGCCAGGAATGAGCGGGTTCGAGGTGATCGAAGCCCTCAAGGAGAGCGAAACCGGGGGCTACCTGCCCGTGCTCGTGATCACCGCTCAGCCCGACCAGAAGCTGCGCGCGCTGACCCTGGGCGCCAAGGATTTCATCAGCAAGCCCTTCGACCTCGCCGACCTGCTGGTGCGGGTTCGCAACATGCTCGAGGTGCGCCTCCTGCACAACCAGCTGCGGCGCGCCAACGAGATCCTGGAACTGCGCGTCCGGGAAAGGACCGCGGACCTGCAGGAAAGCTACCTCGAGACCATCTTCGCGATGACTCGTGCGGCGGAACAAAGGGACGAGGACACCGGCAAGCACGTGCAACGCATCAGCTACTACAGCCGCGAGCTGGCCGGAACCCTCGGAATGGATGCCGACTTCACCGACCAGATCTTCTTCTCCAGCCCGATGCACGACATCGGCAAGATCGGCATCGACGACCAGGTCCTGCTCAAGCCCGGCGGCTTCACGCCGCCGGAGTGGGAGGCTATGAAGACGCACGCCGCCATGGGCGCGCAGATCCTCGGCAACAGCAAGTCGCCGTACCTGCGGATGGGCGCCGAAATCGCGCTCAACCACCACGAACGCTGGGACGGCGGCGGCTACCCCGCGGGCAAGGCCGGCGAAGCGATACCGCTGGCGGCGCGCATCATGAACATCTGCGACGTCTACGATGCCCTGCGCAGCAAGCGGCCCTACAAGCCGGCGCTCGACCATGCAACCGCCATGCAGACCATCACGCGAGGGGACGGACGCACGCAGCCGGGGCATTTCGACCCGGCGGTGCTGGCCGCGTTCTCCGCCAACAGCCCGGCATTCGGCGACATCTACGCCACGTACGCGCACTAGGGGAGTGCCCCTCGCGCCGTGCTATGTTCGGCAACGTACAGACCTTCCTGCCCGGCGCGCACAACATCGACAGACGCCGCAGGGCCTAATTGGAAATTCCGGATGCCCGAAGCAAAAACAAATCCTGCTCCGCGCGACGCCAGGGAAGCGGCTGGAATTGCGGGGGCACCGAAAGCCGACCAGAAAGTCGTCGGTTTCCTTACCGGGGCCGCGCTCCTGCTGATTGCGGTGACGGCCGCGTCACTGTGGGCCTTCGCGCAGATCGAAAAAGCGTCTGACTCCCGCCGGCACACCGGGACCGTCATCGCCAGCGCCCACGCCTTGATGTCGGCGTTGAGGGACGCGGAGACCAGTCAGCGCGGCTTCGCGCTGACCGGCGACGAGGCGTTCCTCGAACCTTACACCAAGGTACGCGGCGTCATCGACGGCCAACTGGCCAGCCTTCGTTCGCGCACCCAGCTGCCCTCGGCCGATGAGCGTCTCGACGCGATCCATCCGCTGGTGGAAGCCAAGATGGCCGGACTCGCCAGGGTCATCGAATTGCGCCGGCGCAATGACATGCCCGCCGTTGCCGCGACCGTCGCCAATGGCGAGGGCAGGCGCCTCATGGAATCGATAGTCAGCGAAATGAACAGCTTCATTGCGCTGGAAGAGACCATGCTGGCGCAGCAAGACCGGGATCTCGAGTCGAACATGACGCGCCTGTTCGCGATCATCGTCGCCACCGCCCTGTTCGCCCTGCTGCTGGCGCTCGCCTTCGCCGTCCTCGTGTATCGCGAAGCGCAGAACCGCGTGCGCAACCTGGTCCACCTCGAAACGCGGCACCTGCTGGAAATCCAGGAGGAGACGAACCGGAAACTGGTGCAGGCCAATGCCACGCTGCAGCAAAGCGAGGGAAAGCTCGCGGTCACGCTCAACTCCATCGGCGACGCCGTGATCGCCACCGATGCCGAAGGCCGGGTGACTCTGCTGAATCCGCTTGCCGAAAAGCTCACCGGCTGGACGCGCGTGGAGGCCGGCGGCCACCTCGTGGACGAGATCTTCCACATCATCAGCCAGGAAACCCGCCTGCCCTCCCCGGTCCCGGTGATGGAAACGCTGCGGCAGGGCACCATCCAGGGGTTCGCCAACCATACGATCCTGATTGCGCGCGACGGCACCGAATGCGCCATCGCCGACAGCTGCGCGCCGATCCGCGACCGCGATGGCCAAGTGGTTGGGGCCGTGCTGGTGTTTCGCGACGTCACCGAGGAATACGCCACGCAGGCCGTCGTGCGCGACAGCGCCGCCCTGATCCAGACGATCTTCGACACCGTGGCCGATGGCATCATCACCATTCACGCAAGGGGCGGCGCCATCGAGCGCTCGAACGCCGCGGTCCAGCGCATGTTCGGCTATTCCGCGGCGGAACTCGTCGGCCGCAAACTCACCCTGCTGATCCCGGAGCTCGACCGGGACAAACGCAACGGGTCCCTCGAATACTACAGCGCAAGCGATGCCGCGCTCGCCGCCGGGCTCGGGCGCGAAGTCACGGGCCGGCGCAAGGACGGCGGCACGTTCGCGCTCGAACTCGGTGCGAGCGAAATGCTGCTGG
>JANNWA010000307.1:0-8413 GCA_031408275.1 Pseudomonadota bacterium | reverse complement strand
GCGCTCGCCAGTACCTTGGCGCCGTCGCCCGCGGTGATCTGCGCGTAGATGTGGAAGTTGGTGCGCGTGACCGTGAGACGGATTGCCTCGATCTCGCGGATCTTTGCGCGGGTCTTGCGCGCCCTGCGCAACCGGGCTGTGTTTTTGTCGAACATGATCGGGCTCCGTTACTTCTTCTTCGTCTCTTTCAAGACGATGGTCTCGTCGGAATAGCGCACGCCCTTGCCCTTGTAGGGCTCGGGAGAGCGGTAGGCGCGGACTTCCGCGGCCACCTGGCCGACCTGCTGCTTGTCGACGCCGCTGATCAGGATTTCGGTCTGCGTCGGGGTCACCACCTTCACGCCCTTGGGCATCTGGTGGACGACCGGGTGGGAAAACCCCAGCGTCAGGTTCAGCTTGTCGCCCTGCGCCTGGGCGCGGTAACCAACGCCAACCAGCTGAAGCTTCCTCTCCCAACCCTTGGTGACGCCGACAACCATGTTGGACACCAGCGCACGCACGGTGCCGAACATGGCCTTGGCGTGGCGCGAGTTGCCGAGCACCTTGCATTGCAGGCTCTCGCCTTCGCGCTCGATTCCCACATTCGGATCGAGAGGGCGCGCGATGACGCCGAGCGGCCCCTTGACGGAGATCTGGCCGCCGGCCGTGGTGATTTCCACGCCCTTGGGCACGACTATCGGATTTTTTCCAATTCGCGACATGGTCTGTTCCTTAGGCCACGATGCAAAGGACTTCGCCGCCGACGCCGCTGGCGCGCGCCTTGCCGTCGGTCATCACGCCGCGCGAGGTCGACAGGATCGCAATCCCCAGCCCGTTCATCACCTTGGGCAGGTCATCGCGCCCCTTGTAGACCCGCAGGCCCGGCTTCGAAATGCGTTCAAGCTTTTCGATCACGGGGCGGCCCGCGTAATATTTGAGGCTCACCACGAGTTCGGATTTCCCGTCGTT
Organism: Pseudomonadota bacterium; assembly: GCA_031408275.1. GTDB lineage: Bacteria > Pseudomonadota > Gammaproteobacteria > Burkholderiales > SG8-39 > SZAS-79. The sequence continues at coordinate 7,465 of JANNWA010000307.1, read as the reverse complement.
GTCGCGCTGGCCGAAATCTTCGATATAGCCTTCGTCCTTGAGGACTTTGGCGATCGACGACTTGAGCCGCGACGCGGGCATCTTCACTTCAAGGTGGCCGACCATCTGCGCATTGCGAATGCGCGTCAGCATGTCGGCTATCGGATCACTCATGCTCATGCGGCTCTCCTTACCAACTGGCCTTGATCACGCCCGGCACTTCGCCGGCCATGATGAAGTCGCGAAGCTTGCTCCTGCCCAGCCCGAACTTGCGATAAACGCCGCGCGGCCGGCCCGTGATCGAGCAGCGGTTGCGCAGGCGCACGGGGGAGGCGTCGCGCGGGAGCAGCTGCAGCTTCACTCGAGCTGCGTCGCGGTCCTCGTCGGAAGCCTTCTGGTTGTTGATCGTCTCGAGAAGCGCAGCGCGCTTCGCCTTGAATTTCTGGACGATTTCGCGGCGCTTCTTGTCGCGATTGATCACAGCGAGTTTGGCCATGGCTGGTTCCCTCAGGTCCGGAACGGGAAGCGGAACGCGGCCAGCAGGGCACGCGCCTCTTCGTCGGATTTTGCAGTGGTGGAAATGCTGATGTTCATGCCGCGCAGCGTGTCGACCTTGTCGTAGTCGATCTCTGGGAAAATGATCTGTTCCTTGACGCCGAGGTTGTAGTTCCCGCGGCCGTCGAACGCGCGCCCCGAAATGCCGCGGAAGTCGCGGATGCGCGGGATCGCGATCGTCACCAGCCGGTCGAGGAATTCGTACATCCGCGCGCCGCGCAGGGTGACCATGCAGCCGATCGGCACGCCGGCGCGCAGCTTGAAGGCCGCGATCGACTTGCGCGATTTGGTCACCACGGGCTTCTGGCCGGCGATCTTGATCATGTCGCCTACCGCCGCGTCGAGGATCTTCTTGTCGTTCGTTGCGTCGCCCACACCCATGTTGAGGGTGATTTTCTGGACGCGCGGAACCTGCATGATCGATTTGTACCCGAACTTCTTCATCAGGTCGGGAACGATCTTCTCGCGATAGACCAGTTGCAGGCGGGCGGCGTGCGCCCCTGCGGTCGATTGTTTTCCGGCCGAAGCCGCCGGGGCTGCTGCTTTCGCCATTTGCGCTCCTTAAGCTTCGACCTGTTCGCCGTTCGACTTGAACACCCGCACCTTGCGGCCGCCATCGAGGCTCTTGATGCCCACGCGGTCGGCTTTCTGGGTCGCCGGGTTGAACAGCGCGACGTTGGAGATGTGGATCGGCAGGTCCTTGTCGACGATGCCGCCGGTTATGCCCTTCATGGGGTTCGGGCGGGTGTGCTTCTTCACGCGGTTCACGCCCTCCACGACCAGGTGCTGGTCGTCGACGCGGCGCAGCACCGCACCTCGCTTGCCCTTGTCGCGGCCCGAGATGACGATCACCTCATCGCCTTTCTTGATTCGGTTCATGGTCGGCCCCTTACAGAACTTCCGGCGCCAGCGACACGATCTTCATGAATCGCTCGGTGCGCAGTTCCCTGGTCACCGGCCCGAAGATGCGGGTGCCGATCGGCTCGAATTTTGCGGACAGCAGAACGGCGGCATTGCCGTCGAACTTGATGAGCGAGCCGTCTCCGCGGCGCACGCCCTTGGCGGTGCGCACGACGACGGCGTGGTAGATCTCGCCCTTCTTCACGCGACCGCGCGGCGCCGCATCCTTGATGCTCACCTTGATGATGTCGCCGATACCCGCGTACCGACGCTTGGAGCCGCCGAGCACCTTGATGCACATGACTGCGCGCGCACCGGTGTTGTCTGCGACGTCCAGAATGGACTGCATCTGAATCATTGGTAGTTCTCCATCCAACTTGTCTGCGTCGCCGTTCCTCTGGCGGTACAGGCAGTTTTGGATCCCGTCCGGGTCGAATCCGCTTCCGGAAGAGTTTCCGGGAGAGGGAAAGCTTTAAATTATAACCTTAACAAGCCATCCTTGGCAAGCGCAATGCGCGCTAAACCGCCTTGGACTTCTCCAGCAGCTTGGTCACCTTCCATGCCTTCGTCTTCGAGATCGGCCGGCACTCGGAAATCTCGACGAGATCGCCTTCCTTGAACTCGTTGGTCTCGGCGTGCGCGTGGTACTTGCTCGAGCGGGTGATGATCTTGCCGATCCGCGGGTGCTTGACCTTGCGCTCGACGAGCACCGTGACGGTCTTCTGCATCTTGTCGCTCACCACGCGCCCGACGAGGGTGCGCTGGTTCTTGGCGACGGGGGTTGCCTGTTCGGTCGTCATTTGGCTGCCTTCTCTGTCAGCAGGGTACGCACGCGAGCGATGTCGCGACGCACCTTTTTCATCTGGCTGGTGTTGGTCAGTTGCTGGGTGGCGAGCTGCATACGCAGCCCGAATTGCGCCTTCAGCAGGTCGTGGAGCTCCTTGGAGAGCTCTTCGTTGCTCTTGGCGCGCAGTTCGTTGGTTTTCATGGCTTACCCCAACATGCGATGGACAAAGGCGGTCTTGATGGGCAGCTTGGCCGCGGCGAGCGCGAATGCCTCGCGGGCCAGCGGCTCGTCGACGCCATCCATCTCGTAAAGAACCTTGCCGGGCTGTATTTCGGCGACGAAATACTCCGGGTTGCCCTTGCCGTTGCCCATGCGGACTTCGGCGGGCTTGGTCGAAATCGGCTTGTCCGGGAAGATCCGAATCCAGATCCGGCCGCCGCGCTTGATGTGGCGCGTCATTGCGCGCCGGGCGGCTTCGATCTGCCGCGCCGTCAAACGGCCGCGGCCGATGGCTTTCAGGCCGTACTCGCCAAAGGACACCTTGTTTCCACGGGTCGCCTTGCCTGTATTGCGGCCTTTCTGCTGTTTGCGATACTTGGTACGTGCTGGCTGAAGCATTTGTTACTCCTTCTTGCCCTCGTCACCACCGGTGGGGGCCGCGCCTTCCTTGGTCGCAGGTTTGCGGGTGCGCTTCACCGTGGTTTTCGGCTTGTCGGCGGCGACTGCCCCGCCTTCGCCTTCACCTTCGGCTTTCTTGGTTGCGGGACGGCGGGTGGCAGGCTTCTTCGCCACCCCATCGCCTTCGGGCTTCGCGGGAGTGGCTCGCTTGGCACCCGGCCGCGGCGCTGGCTTCTTCGCCTTCCTTGCGGCGGACGGATCCTCGGCCGCCGGAGCCGCCGGCGTTGCCGCCGGAGCCAGGGCGTCAGCCTTGGCGACCGTATCGCCCTTGTAGACCCAGACCTTGATGCCGATGATCCCGTAGGTCGTCGACGCCTCGCTGAAGCCGTAGTCGATGTCGGCGCGCAGAGTGTGCAGCGGCACGCGGCCTTCGCGATACCACTCGGTGCGCGAGATCTCTACGCCGTTCAGGCGGCCTGCGCTCATGATCTTTATGCCCTGTGCGCCAAGGCGCATGGCGTTCTGCATCGCGCGCTTCATCGCCCGGCGGAACATGATGCGCTTCTCGAGCTGTTGCGCGATGGAATCGGAAATCAGCTGCGCGTCGGTCTCGGGCTTCCTGATTTCCTCGATGTTGACGTGCACCTGCTGCACGCCCATGAGCTTGCGCAAATCGGCCTTCAGCGCCTCGATTTCCTCTCCCTTCTTGCCGATCACGACGCCCGGACGGGAGGAGAAGATCGTGATACGCGCGTCCTTGGCAGGGCGCTCGATCAGCACGCGGCCGACCGAAGCGTGCTTCAGCTTCTTCTTGAGGAAGGCGCGGACCTTGATGTCTTCCGCGAGCATGCCCGTGTAGTTCGCCTTGTTGGCGTACCAGCGCGAGCTCCAGTTCTTGTTGACCGCAAGCCGGAAACCGATCGGATGGATTTTCTGTCCCATAAGCGCCTCTTAGTCCCCGACCGTGATGTAGATGTGGCAAGAATGCTTGAGCACGCGGTTGCCGCGGCCCTTGGCACGCGCCTGGAAGCGCTTGAGGAACGCGCCCCGCTCGACGTGAATCGTCTTTACCTTTAGCGCGTCGATGTCCGCGCCGTCATTGTGCTCGGCATTGGCTATCGCCGATTCGAGCACCTTCTTGATGAGGACGGCGCCTTTCTTCGGGCTGAAAGCAAGAACGTTGAGCGCCCGGTCCACCGCCAGGCCACGAATCTGGTCCGCCACCAGCCGGCCCTTCTGGGCCGAAAGGTGCGCCCCGCGCAGGGATGCTTTGGTTTCCATGAGTGCTCCTTACTTCTTCGGCGCCGCCGTGGGCGTGCCGGAAGTCTTCTTGTCGGCCGAATGGCCCTTGAAGGTTCGCGTGAGCGCGAACTCCCCGAGCTTGTGGCCAACCATGTTTTCCGTGACGAACACGGGAATGTGCTGCTTGCCGTTGTGCACGGCGATCGTCAGCCCCACGAAATCGGGGACGATCGTCGAACGGCGGGACCAGGTCTTGATGGGCCGCTTGTCGTTGGTGCCGCGGATTGCATCGACCTTGTCGAGCAGGTGGTGGTCCACGAAGGGACCTTTCTTGATTGAACGCGCCATTTTTTTCCTCGCGCCTGGTTATGAACGGCGGCGGTCGCGGACAATCATGCCCGTGGTCCGCTTGTTGCGCCGAGTCTTGTAACCCTTGGTCTGCGTGCCCCAGGGGGAAACCGGGGGACGCCCGGAGGAAGTGCGGCCTTCGCCGCCGCCGTGCGGGTGATCGATCGGGTTCATCGCCACGCCGCGAACCGTCGGGCGGATGCCACGCCAGCGCTTGGCGCCAGCCTTGCCGATGGAACGCAGGTTGTGCTCTTCGTTGCCGACTTCGCCGATGGTCGCACGGCAGTCGACATGCACCTTGCGGATCTCCCCGGAGCGCAGCCGGAGCTGCGCGTAGCTGCCTTCACGCGCGAGCAGCTGAGCGCTGGCGCCCGCCGAGCGGGCAATCTGCGCGCCCTTGCCAGGCAGCATCTCGATGCAGTGGATCGTCGTGCCGACCGGAATGTTGCGCAAAGGCAGGGCGTTACCCGGCTTTATCGGTGCTTCCGGCCCGGACACCAGCTGTGTGTCCGCGCTCACACCCTTGGGGGCGATGATGTAGCGGCGCTCGCCGTCTGCGTACAGCAGCAGGGCGAGGTTCGCGCTGCGGTTCGGGTCGTACTCGAGCCGCTCGACTTTCGCCGTGACCCCGTCCTTGCCGCGCTTGAAGTCGACAATCCGGTAATGCTGTTTGTGGCCGCCACCCTGGTGACGCATGGTGATGCGGCCGTGGTTGTTGCGGCCCGCCTTCTTGCTCTGCGGAAGCAGCAGCGGGGCGTGCGGCGCACCTTTGTGCAGGTCGGGGCTGACGACCTTGACCAGCGAACGGCGCCCCGGGGATGTGGGTTTGACCTTGATGAGTGCCATGGCTTACTCCAGCGCTCCGAAGTTGATTTCCTGCCCGGGTGCGAGGCACACGTAGGCCTTTTTCCAGCTGCGGCGCTTGCCCATGTGGCGGCCGAAGCGTTTTTCCTTGCCCTTGACGTTGAGGACCTGCACCGACTCGACCTTGACCTTGAAGAGCAGTTCGACGGCGGCCTTGATCTCGGGTTTGCTCGCCGCATCGTGAACCCGGAACACAACCTGCTCGTGCTTGTCCGCCACCAGCGTGCTCTTTTCGGACACGATCGGGGCGAGCACCACGTTCATCAGATGCTCCGGGCTGTACTTCTTCGGGGCGCTCATTTGAACATCTCCTCGAATTTCGCAACCGCTTTCTTGGTCAGCAGGACGTTCGGGTAGTGGACCAGCGAAACCGGGTCCGCGTAACGCGCCTCGAGAACCTCGACGTTGATCAGGTTGCGGGAAGACAGGTACAGGTTCTCGTCGAACTCATCCGTGATCACCAGAAGCTTGTCGAAGCCCATGGACTTCACTTTCTGCGCGAGCAGCTTGGTCTTGGGGGCGTCGAGCTTGAACTCGTCTACCACGCGCAGGCGGTCTTCGCGCACCAGCTGCGAGATAAGCGAAGCCATCCCGGCGCGAAACATCTTGCGGTTGACCTTGTGCGAGAAGTTCTCGTCCGGGCTGGAGGCGAAGATCTTGCCGCCCCCGCGCCACAGCGGGCTCGAGGCCATGCCCGCACGCGCCCGGCCGGTGCCTTTCTGGCGCCAGGGCTTGCGCGTGGACTTGGCGATCTCGCTGCGCTCTTTCTGCTTGCGCGTGCCCATGCGCGCGTTCGCCTGGTAGGCGATCACGATCTGGTGCACGAGATCCTGGTTGAATTCGCGGCCGAACACCTCGTCCGGCGCGTTGAGGGTCGCGGACGAAGCGCCTTGGTCGTTGATTAGTTTAAGTTCCATGGCGTCCCTTTAGGCCTTGACCGCCGGGCGCACGATCACGTCGCGCCCCTTGGATCCGGGTACCGCGCCCTTGAGCATCAGCAGACCCCGTGCCTCGTCGACGCGCAGGACCACGAGGTTCTGGGTGGTGCGCTTGACGTTACCGAGCTGCCCGGGCATGCGCTTGCCGGGGAACACGCGGCCCGGATCCTGCGCCTGGCCGGTCGAACCCGGCTTCCTGGTCGAGCGCGAATTGCCGTGCGTCTCGCGGTTGGATGAAAAATGGTGGCGCTTGATGACCCCGGCGAATCCCTTGCCCTGGGTGATTCCCGTCACATCGACCTTCTGCCCCGGCTTGAACATCTCCATGCCCATCTTGCCACCGACCTTGAGGGCGGCGACTTCTTCGGGTTTGGCGCGGAACTCCTTGAGGATGTGCCCGGCCTCTACGCCCGCTTTCGCGAGGTGCCCGGCGAGGGGCTTGCCGACGCGGCTGGCGCGGCGCTTGCCGAACGTGACCTGGACAGCCGAATAGCCATCCTTGTCCGGCGACTTGATCTGCGTGATCCGGTTGTCGGACACGTCGAGCACCGTCACCGGGAGGGTGTCGCCCTCGTCCGTGAAGATGCGCGTCATGCCGACCTTGCGGCCGACGAGTCCAATTGTCATGACTTAAACCTCTTGTTTGTAACCCGGAATCTCTCCGGGCGCCGGCTGCAATTGGCCGGCACTTCACCTAGTACTGCGTACGAATACTGCTAACCCAAATCCCTACTGAACCTTGATTTCCACGTCGACCCCGGCCGGCAGGTCGAGCTTCATCAGCGCGTCGACGGTCTTGTCGGTCGGGTCGATGATGTACATCAGCCGCAGGTGAGTGCGGATCTCTAGCTGGTCGCGCGAGGTCTTGTTCACGTGCGGACTGCGCAGCAGGTCGAACCGCTGCTTGCGGGTCGGCAGCGGGACGGGGCCGCGGACGACCGCGCCGGTGCGCTTCGCCGTTTCGACGATTTCGAGCGCCGACTGGTCGATCAGCCGGTAATCGAACGCCTTGAGGCGGATGCGGATACGTTGGCTTTGCATTTTTGCTTGCGAGGCTTGCGCCCCGCCCTTGTGTTTTTACTCGATCACTTTGGCGACGACGCCGGCGCCGACGGTCTTGCCGCCCTCGCGGATGGCAAAGCGCAAGCCCTGCTCCATCGCGATCGGCGCAATCAGCGTCACCACCATCTTGATGTTGTCCCCCGGCATCACCATCTCGGTCCCCGCCGGCAGC
>JANNWA010000306.1:0-8019 GCA_031408275.1 Pseudomonadota bacterium | reverse complement strand
ATCGGGAAAGGCGGCCCAAGGCCTCCGGCGTACAGCGCGCGCTGATCGTCGACACTGTGGATGTGCATCACCGGCACCGGGCGTGCGGTCGGGAACCTTTCCACGGCAATCGCACCCGCCACCGGCGCAATCGCGGCGATCCGGTCGGACAGTTCCGCCGCGAGCCGGTAGGCCATCATCGCGCCGTTGGACAGGCCCGTGACGTAAACGCGCGCGGGATCGTAGGCCTGCCGGCGCGACAGGTCCAAGAGCAGCTTCCTCACGTACCCGACATCGTCCACGTTGTCGCGCACGGCACTGCCGCAGCACCCGCCCGCGTTCCAGGTATGCAACTGCGCTTCGAGCGGGCCGGTGCCCTCCGGGTACACGACGAGGAAGCCTTCGCGGTCGGCCAGCGCATCCATGCGCGCGTACTTCTGGTGGGCCGCGGCATGGCCGCCGCCGCCGTGGAAGTTAAGCACCAGCGCCGGCCGCGGCTCCAGCTGCGGCGGCACGTGCAGGATGTAGGAACGCTCCCCGAACGAGATCGAGTGATCCCCCGGCGGAAGCGCCCAGGCCGGGCCCGGCAGCGCCGCCAGCATGGATGCGAGCAGCGCCGCGAGCAACGACCCTACATCTGTTCCCAGTACTCGGATGGGTCCACCTGCGCTTCGATGACGGTAAACCGCCTGGATTTCACGGCCTCGGCGAGCGCCTTGCCGAACGCCTCGATCGTATCCACTCGCACGCCCTTTGCGCCGAAGCCTTCAGCGATCTTGGCGAAATCGGGCGAGCGGAAATCGGTCGCGCGCGGCGCCATATCCATCTTGGACTGCTTCAACTTGATCAGCGCCAGCGCGCAATCATTCAGCACGACGACCACGAGCGGCAGGTCCCTCTCGGCGGCCAGCGCGAGATCGCCCTGCGTCATCAGCATGCAGCCGTCACCCAGCATCGCCACCACGGTGCGTTCGGGGTGCACGAGCTGCGCGGCGATCGCCGCCGGCACGGCATAGCCCATGCACCCGAGGCCGTTCGACTGCATCAGCTGCCCCGGCACCCGGCACTGCAGGACGTGGTTGGCGAGAATGCGGTGCGCGCCCACGTCGACCGTCATGACCCAGTCGTCCTGCGCCTGCTCGCTCACCGCGTGGAACAGCGCGGCCGGGCTGATCCCCTTGGCGGGCGTCCGCGGACGCACGATGTGGGCTACCTGCGTGCGCAGCGCCGCGAACCGCCCGGCCTTCCAGCCGTTGGCGGCCGGCTGTGTGGGCATGAGCTGGCCGAGGATCGCGGGCACATGCCCCAGCGCCTCCTCGCCGACAGGGAAGATGCGGTGGTTGAGCGCGGCCCAATCGATGCTGACCACCGGCAGAGCCTCGGGCCAGGCGTCCAGCCACGCATCGCGCAATTCGATCGGGTCGAACCCGACGAGCACGATGCAGTCGGCCTCCTTGATGAGCGCGAGGTTCTCCGCGTCCACCACGGGCGAGAGCCCGACGCTGCCCAGGCACAGCGGGTGGGTGTCTCCGGTGATCCCCTTTGCCTTGTAGGTCGTGAAGAACGGCAGGTTCCAGGCTTCGGCGAACTTGCGGAACGCGGCAGGCGTGTCTTCCAGCAGCGCGCCGCGCCCCACGAGCGCAAGGGGACGCTTCGCGCCGGCCAGTTTCGCCCGCAACGCATCGGCCGCGGGCGTGGACAGCGCCGTCATTGCGCGCTTTACGGGCGCCTTGGCTTCCTCGGGGGAGGCGGCATCCCGGTTGTAATCCGAAGGAACGTTGAGGAAGACCGGCCCGGCCGGGTAGGCCAGCGCGATATCGAGCGCCTTGGCGAGCTGCTGCGCCGCCCGCTTGGGGTTCAGCATCTCGGCGTACTTGGTCACCGGGCGAGCCAGCGCCACGTGGTCGAAGACCTGGTGGTTGTAGATGCCCAGTTGCTTCGTGGCCATTTCGCCGCACAACACCGCGATCGCCGAGCGCTCCTGCATGGCCCCAGCGATGCCCGACATCGCGTTCGAGATGCCCGGCCCCAGCGCGGGGATCAGCACGGCGGGCTTGCCGGTGAGCTGGTAGGCCGCGTCGGCCATGAATGCGCAGGAGGGCTCGCTCTTGCCGAGCACGAATTCGATCCCTGCCTCCTCGCAGGCGCGCACGGTCTCGAGGACGTCGTTGCCGGGAATGCCGAAGGCCCAGCGGGCACCATAGGCCTTGAGGGTTGCGGCCAGAGTGTCGGCTACTTTCATGGCGGTGACTTTCATTTGGAGAACACCAGTGGGAGGGTGCGTTTGGCCGCGCGGTCCTGGAGGACGGCCTCGCCGGAAATGCGGTCGTTTTCGAGGCGCCCGCCGAACGAGAAAGGCGCGCCGCGCAGCGTACCGGAGAACAGGATCCGGGTGCCATCGAGTTTAGCTTCGGCCACGGCCAGCTTCGCGCCGCCGCCCTCGCCTTCGACCTCGATCTCCTGGAAATTCTGCTCCACCTTTATGCGCCATTCGCCATCGCGCGAGGCGGCGCGCCACTGGCCGCGCGCATTCGCCGGGATCACCCACATGAAGATCGTGCTCACGTCGCCCTGCGAGGGGTGCGGCACTGCGAGCTTTACCTTTTCGACCCGGTCCGGCTTCCAGCTCGGGAGCACGAATGCGTGCGTGACCACGCGCGAGCCCGGCTTCAGGTTGTCGAGGAACAGGGGCGAAAGCTGCGCCATCAGCCCGGGCAGGAGGTACACGGTGACCACGCTCGCCTGCGAGAAGTCGGCGCGCAGCACGTCCTCGACGCGGAATTCGGTGCGCCCGGCCACCCCCGCGGCCCGCGCGTTTTCACGGCTCAGCTGCACGAGCTTGGGGTCGAGCTCGAGGCCCAGGCTCTTCGCGCCGAACTGCTTCGCCGCGGCAATGACGATCCGGCCGTCACCCGAGCCGAGGTCAACAACGAAATCGGCCGGGCCGGTGCCGGCCAGGGACAGCATCCGCTCGACCACGTCGGAGGGCGTGGTGACGAACGGCGCGGAGATGTTGCCGTCAGCCTGCGAGAGCGCCGCGGGCAGATGGAACGCCGCCAGGAGAAGCGCGGTGGAAACGATACGGAATTTCATTGCAGGCCGGGCAGGGAAGTAACCCGTGATTATCGCCCAGTCTTGTCTTCGGCAAGCAAAGGCCCGCCCGGGTCGCCCCGGGCGGGCCTGGATTGCTCGAGGCTTTAGGTGGCGAGGCCTACTTCGCAGCCTTGGGGGCCTTCTCCTTCTTGGGCTTGGAGCTCTTCTCTTTCTTCGCCTTTTTCTCCTTCTTCGGCTTGGCTTCCGCGGGCTTCGCATCGGCCTTGGAGGCCGGGGCTGCGGCGGTGGCCGGGGTTGCCGGGGTGGCCTTGGCCGGAGCGGCCGGGGCGGCTGCCTGGGCGAACACAGAGGCGGAGAAGGCCGAAGCGATCAGCGCGGCGATGAGTTTTTGCTTGGTCATTGATGTGCTCCTTGAGACATGTATGGGTTGGTCCAAATCGGATCCACGTCGCATAACGCGCACCCGGGCCACCGGTTGACAGGGGGGGCTCAGGCCTTGTCATACTCCCCGGACACCAGCTTGCGCCTCAGGATCTTGCCGACAGGCGACTTGGGCACGGCCTGGACGAACACGTACTCGCGCGGGCGCTTGTAGTTGGGCAGGGACGAATCCCGGCAGTGCGCGTCGAGGGTCCCGGCATCGACCGGACCCTTCGCCTTGATGAAGGCGACTACCTTCTGGCCCCAGCGCTCGTCGGGCAGGCCGGCCACCGCCACCTCGTCCACCGCGGGGTGCAGTGACAGCACCGATTCGATGTCCACCGGGGAGATGTTCTCTCCGCCGGAGATGATCATGTCGTCGACCCGGCCGGTCACGTACAGGTCGCCGTCCGCGTCGACGTAGCCCGTGTCCCCGGTGAAGTACCAACCGTCCCTGAGGGACTTGGCGTCCGCGTCCGGACGGTTCCAGTAGCCCTCGAACGCTTCGTCGCCGCCGAGGTCGGCGATGATCTGGCCTTCCTCGCCGGGTACGACCACGGCGTCCGGCACGCTCCGGCCGGTGCCATCGTCGAGCCTGACCACGCGGATGCGGCAGTTGAACCCGGCCCGGCCGGCGCTCCCCGGCTTGGCCGGCGCATCCTGGTCGATCGTGAACGTGTAGATCTCCGAAGAACCGTAGTGGTTCACGAAGAGCTGCGGCCGGAAGGCGGTGGACAGCCGTTGCAGCAACGCGTCGTTCATGGGCGCGCCCGCGAAGCCGATCGTGGTGACCGAGGAAATGTCGGCGCCGCCGAATCCCGGATGCGCCAGCAGGTCGTGGTACAGGGTGGGCACGAGGAAAAGGTTGGTCACTTTCTCGGCCGTGATCAGCCGCAGCGCCTCGCCGGCTTCGAACCGCGGCAGGCATACGAGGGTCCCGTCGACGATGGCCATCGACAAGAGCGACCTCACGCCCATCGTGTGGTACATCGGCATGACCCCGAGCGTGACTTCGCCGACGGCATAGCTGTATTGCGCGACCTGCGCCACGGCCGCGGCGCGCTCGGCGCGATGCCGCCGGGGCACGCCCTTGGGCCTGCCCGTGGTGCCCGAGGTGTAGAGCATGAGGGAAACATCCTCCGCCGTCGCGCGGCAGGGTTTCGCCAGGGGCGTGCCGGCGAGCAGCTGCTCGAAGGTGTGCGTGCCGCCTCCGGCGCCTCCCACCGCGACCCGCGGCAGGCCCTTGCACGCGGGCGACTGCATCACCGCCTCCTCGCTGACCGCCTCGAACACAATCGCGCAGGCGCCCGAGTCGACCACGCAGTACTCGACTTCGTCGCCCTTCGAGCGCCAGTTGATCGGCGTGACAATGACGCCGAGCATCTGGCAGGCCCAGTGCAGCGTAGCCATCTCCCAGCGGTTCTGCAGGACGACCACGAGGTGGTCGCCGCGCGCGATGCCGAGCGCATCCAGCGCGCCGGCCACGCGGCCGATGCGTTCATTCCATTGCGCGTAGGTGAGCCTGACGTCGCCGTCGACGATGGCCAGCCGATGCGGCCGGCGCTCGACGCTTTGCAGGAATGTGCGTCCCAGGTCGAACACGCTGCCGCCCCGCTTCAGGTCCCGTTGTACTTGGGCTTGCGTTTCTCGAAGAAGGCGTGAGCCCCTTCCTTGTAATCGTGCGAGTCGCGCAGCTTCTCGTAGGCGTGGCCTTCCAGGTCGAAGCTCGCCTCGAGGCTGCAATCCTCACCCTGGTTCAGCACCCGCTTCAACGTGGACAGCGCGAGCGGCGACAGGGCATTGAGCTTGGCGCAATAGCTGTCGATCAGCTTGTCGAGCGCCGCGGAATCTTCGGCCACCTCGGTGATGAGGCCCCACGAGTGGGCTTCCGTCGCCGGCAGGCGGCGGCCCATCAGCACCATGTCCTTGGCGCGGGTCATGCCGACCATGCGGAGCACGCGCTGGCTGCCTCCGGAGCCCGGCATCTGGCCGATCGTCACCTCCGGCAGCGCCACCAGCGTCTCTTTCGTGGCGAGACGGAAGTCGCAGGCGAGCGCGAGTTCCCAGCCCACGCCGAACGCGTATTTTTCCAGCGCGGCGATGACGGGCTTGGGGCAGCGCTCAGGCGCCCCGATGTTCCAGGCCAGGTGCGACATGCCGTCGCGCGGCACGTCGAAGAAGCCGCGCACGTCGCCGCCCGAGGTGTAAACGCCGTTGGCGCCGCGCACCACGATCACGCCGATGTCCGGGTCGCGGCCGAGTTCCTCGAACAGCGCGCAGATCTGCGAGCGTGCCTTGTAGGAAACAATGTTGAGCGGCGGCCGGTCGAGGACGAGGGTGGCTACCCGCTTGGCGGCGTCGATCTCGAGGCGCATGCCGTCGAGTTCGGCGATCAGGTCGCCGCGTTGTTTGGCGTACTTGGTCATGGTTTCTCCTTGGTAATTTGCTTGTCTGGGCGAATCTCGAGCGCGGCGTCGAGGATGGCTGCAACGATCGGGTAGTAGCCGGTGCAGCGGCAGATATGGCCCGAGAGCATTTCCTTCACCGCGTCCTCGGAGGGATCGGGGTTTTCGGCGAGGAAGTGGGTGGCGGACATCAGGATGCCCGCCGTGCAGAACCCGCATTGCAGGGCATGGTGGCGGTTGAAGGCGCGCTGCAAGGCGTTGAGCGCACCGTCCTCGGCAAGGCCCTCTACCGTGCGCACGCTTGCGCCGTCGCACTCCACCGCCAGCTGCATGCAGCTGCGCACCGCGCGGCCGTCGACCATCACAGTGCAGGCGCCGCAGACGCCGTGTTCGCAGCCGACGTGCGTGCCGTAGAGTTTGAGCTCGTGGCGCAGGAAGTCGGTGAGCAGCGTGCGCGGCTCGGCGGTGCCGATGCGCTCCCTTTCGTTGACCGTCAGGTTCACGCTGTGGCGGCTGCCGGGCTTGAGCCGGATCATTTCAGTGCCCCCCTCGAATTGGCGAACGCCTCGGCAACCACTTTGCTGCCGAGCGCGTTGATCAGCGCGCGGCGGTAATCGGCGCTGGCCTTGAAGTCGCTCATCGGCGACACGGCCGCAGCGGCCGCAGCGGCGATCTCCGCCGCAAGGCTTGCGCCGGCGTGCTTACCGAGGAACACGGCCGTGTCGGCCACGAGCGGGCGGCTTTCCACGCCGCCCAGCCCGAACGCGAGGTGGGCAAGCGACCCATCGGGCTTCACCACAGCCTCGGCTGCGCAGGCGACGATCGCGAAATCGCCATGGCGCTGCGCGATCTCGGCAAATGCGTACCCGGCGCCGGGCCGCGCCCTGGGCCAGACCAGCGCGGTGAGCAATTCGTCCGCAGCGCGCGTCGTCGTCAGGATGTCGAGGAAGAACTCGCGCGCGGGCACGCGCCGCGCACCGCGCTTCGAGTGCAGTTCGACCGACCCGCCGAGCGTGACGATCGCGAGAGGGATTTCGGAGCTGGGATCGGCGTGCGCCACCGAGCCACCCAGCGTCCCGCGGTTGCGCGTCTGGAAATGGCCCACGTTCGGCAGCGCTCGGGCGAGGAGCGGGACAGCCGCCATGAGCGCCGCGTGATCGAGCGCCGCGGCCTGGCGCAGCGTGGCACCGGTGCGCACTTCGCCTTCGTTGATGGTGACCGCGTCCAGGCCCGGGATCCGCTTGATGTCGACCACCGCGGCCGGGCGCACCAGGCGCATGTTAAGCATTGCGCCGAGGGACATTCCGCCGGCGAGCAGCGTCGCGTCGGCGCCGAATTCCTCCAGCAGCGCGAGTGCTTCAGCGACGGTGTCGGGCCGGCAGTATTCGAACGCGACGGGTTTCATGCCTTGCCTACCCCGCTGAACCACGCGCTGATCCTGCTCCAGAGCCCGCCCGCGTTCGTGCCCTGCGCCCCGCGCTTGCCGTACTGTTCGAACGCCTTGAAGAACTGCGCGATGATCACGCCGGTGACCGAGCCGAGCATGCGCGCGCCCACCGCGGCGACGGTGCCGCCGACATCCGCGCCATAGCGATAGGTGAGGCGGGTGCCTCTGGCGTCGGGGAACAGTCCGACGATCGCGCTGCCCTGCCCGTTGCCGAGGCGCCCGGTGGCGCGGAAATCCATGCGCATGGAATGGGGCGCGTCCTGCTCGGCGATCCGGATCCTGGCCGAGTACACGCCACGGATGCCCGCCACGCCTATGCTGACCTCGGCCTCGAACGCATCGGCCCCGGTGCGCTCCATCTTCCTGCACCCGGGGATCACGGCCGCGAGGACTTCGGGATCGAGGAGGCGCCTCCAGACTTCCTCCGGCGGCGAGGACAAGGTTGTCTCGCCGTCGCCTTGCAGCGATCCGCCGAGTTCGGTGCCTTCGGATTTGCGCCGTGCACCGCCATACGTTCCGCTTACCGTGGGCACCTGCCCGTTGGCGAGTTCCCACAGGCGGTTGAGCGAAAGCGGCAGTTCGATGTCCTCGCGTCCCAGCGCGTCGGCCGCGGCGTTGGCCAGTGCGGCCGGGGCCAGCATCGAGCTTCCGTCGCCCATGCCCTTGGCGCCGGTGGCGTTCACGGGCGTGGGCGTGGATACGTGGCCGATCCTG
>JANNWA010000305.1:0-9901 GCA_031408275.1 Pseudomonadota bacterium | reverse complement strand
CTCGGCGCCGACCAGCGTGCCGGCGCCGGGCCGGTTTTCGACCACGAACGTGGCCTTGAATCCTTCGCCCAGCTTTTGCGCAAACAGCCGCGCCATGATGTCGGTGGGACCGCCCGGCGGGAAGCCCACGACTAGTTTGACGGGGCGGTCAGGGTAGGCCTGGGCCAGTGCCGCGGCGGGCATCGCGGAAAAGCTCACGCACAGCAGGAGGAGCAGGCAGCGCATGGCGCAGTCCTTCGCATGATCTGGTACCTGCAAGCTACGGCTGGAACGCCTCCGGGAAAAGAACCATTTATCCCGGGGCGCAGGGCCACTTCCTATCGTGGTGCGGTTTGCACGGCCGGTTCTCCGCGTCGCCCCCTCGCAGTGCGCTCCACCACGTTTGCGAGCCGCTCGGTGGCATTTTGCAGGCTCGGCAGGCTGAAGCCGGTGAAACCCAGCAGCAGTCCCTGGCGCGGCGCGGCTTCGAGGTACATGGGGCTCAGCGGCCGTACGACCACGCCCTCGCGCTGTGCAGCCTCGACCACGGCGACATCCGAGAGCCCTTGGTCAAGGTAAGCGGCGAGTTGCATGCCGCATTCCGGTGTCTCCAGTGATACGTATCGGCCGAGGCACTGGCTCACCGCTTCAACGGTGAAATCGCGTGCTTCCCGGTAGCGCTGCCTCATCCGGCGGATATGGCTGGTAAGGAAGCCCTCCCGCAGGAAATCGGCGACCACCCCCTGCTGCAGCGTGGAAGGGAAGCGGTCGGCGAGGAAGCGCGCGCCGGCGAAGGCATCCATGAGGTCGCGCGGCACAACGGCGAACCCCACGCGCACACCGGGAAACAGGACTTTCGACAGCGTCCCCACATAGATCACGCATTCGTTCTGCAGCAGTCCCTGCAGCGAGGCGAGCGGCCGCCCGGCATAGCGGAACTCGCTGTCGTAATCGTCCTCGATGATCCACGCGCCGTGGCTGCGGGCCCATTCGAGCATTTCCAGCCGCCGCGCCATCGACATTGCCGCGCCGGTGTGGTACTGGTGCGAAGGCGTCACGTAGGCGAGCCGCGCGTCGGGCGCGGCCTCGATGCCGCGGGCGACAACGATGCCTGATTCGTCCACCGGCACCGGCACGAGCCGCGCGCCCAGCGCCTGAAGTGCGGCGCGCGTCGCCGGGTAGCACGGGTCCTCGACCCAGGCGGCGTCTCCCGGGTTCAGCAACACGCGCAGGGAAAGGTCGATCGCCTGTTGCGCTCCTGAAACAATGAGGATCTGATCGGGCGCGCAGCGCACCGCGCGCGCGGCGCGCAGGTACCCGGCGATCTCGCGCCGCAGCGCGGGCAGGCCGAACGGATCCGAATAGCCGTAGTCCATCGGGTCGGCCGTGCGCAATCGGCGCGAACTGATCGCGCGCCATGCCTCGACGGTCTGCGGGTCGATCGACGTGCGGCCGGTGATGAAGGGGATGGTGTCCAGCGACACTTTCGCCGGCACGTATTCGCGGCAGCGTGCCCCATAGGCTGAAAGCAGCCGGCGCGCCCTGGCAGCATCGTTGGCGGCCTCGGCATCCGCGCCCAGCGTGATCAGCGGTTCCGGCAGGTCGCTCGATACGTAGGTCCCCGAGCCTGCCCGGCCCTCCACGTATCCTTCGGCCAGCAGCTGGTCGTAAGCCGAGAGCACCGAGGTGCGGGAGACGCCGAGCTTTTTGGCCAGTTCGCGGGTCGACGGCAGGCGGCTGCCGGGCGCTACGGATTGCCCAATGATGGCGTTCCGCAGGCACAGGTAAACCTGGCGGAACAAGGGGATCGACGCGTCTGCCTCGACCCGCAGGTCAAGGAAGTCCGCCCACTTGAGGCGATGTTCGGTCAGCATGACTGGTCTCTCCAGGGGACACTATATCCCCTAACCAGTCATACCAGTTAACCCCGCCTCAGCTGTCCCAGGCGGCCACTTCGAGCCAGGTGCTCTGGTAAGTCGCCCCCTCGCCGATGTCGGTGTAGCGATCCGAGCAGAGCATGTTGATCGTGCCATGTACCGCTTCCTCGTCCGGGCGCTGGCCGGGCACCAGCACCACGCCGGGCTGGATTTCGTCGGCTACCTGCAGGACGAGGCCGATCCGGCCGCGGCCGTTGAACAAGGCGACTTTCTGCCCGTCGACAAGGTTGCGCGCAGCGGCGTCCTTGGGATGCAGCACGCACCAGGGGGCGCCTTCGCGGCCGCGCAGGAATCCCACCGCCGAGTAGGCCGTGTGCGGCTGGAAGTACGAAGGCGCGGTGAGCAGGCGCAGCGGCCAACGGGCGGCTTCCTTCTCGTCCTCCGCGTCGGGCTGCCAGTCGGGCAGCGGGGAGATCCCCAGGGCTTTCACTTGTTCCGAATAGATTTCGAGCTTGCCGGACGGCGTGGCGTATTTCTGCACGCCCTCGGGCTTGACCTTGATCGGCCCGGCCTGCGACACGTGCGCGGCATCGAGCGCCGTCGGGCCCTTGCCGCCCTTCAGCAACTGCCCGAGGATCTGCAGTTCGCTCATGTCGAACACGGGATCGGTCAGTCCCATGCGTTTGGCGAGCGCCTTGGTGACGGCCGTATTCGAGCGCGCTTCGCCCACCGGATCGACGGCCGCTTTTGCGTACTGCATGTAGTAGCTGCCGTAGGAGCGGAAGAAATCCTCCGTCTCGAGGTAGATGGCCGAGGGCAGCACGATGTCGGCATAGCGGGCGGTCGCGGTCATGAACGGCGTGTGCACGACCGTGAACAGGTCCTCGCGCGCCAGGCCCTTGCGTACCTTGCCCGTGTCGGGGCAGGTCACTGCGGGATTGTTCGCGGCGACGAACAGCGCATGGATCGGCGGGTCCTTCATGTTCAGCAGCGCCTCGCCCAGGCGCAGGTGGTTCACGGTGCGTGCGTTGGTCGGCCCCGAGGGCTTGCGTACCGCGTTGTAGTCGAGGCTGATCGAGCTTGCGGTGAGCAGCAGCGCGCCGCCCCCATGCACGCCGTACGCGCCGGTGATCGCCGGCAGCACCAGCACCGCGCGCAGCGCCTGGCCGCCCTGCACGAGGCGCGTCATGCCTTCGCCCAGGCGAATAAACGATTTCTTCGCCGCGCCGTACATCGCCGCGAAGCGCTCGATGTCGGCTACCGGGATGCCGGTGATCTTCGAGGTGGCCTCCGGCGCAAACCGCGGCAGCACGTCCTTCTCCAGCTTGTCGAAACCCAGCGTGTTCGCTTCGAGGTAGGCGCGGTCGCACTTGCCGTCGCGCACGAGGATATGCGCCACGCCGAGGGCCAGTGCCGCATCGGTGCCGATGTTGATCGGGATATGCCAGTCGGCGCGCTCGGCGGTCTTGGTGCGCCGCGGGTCGATGACGACGACCTTCACGCCTTTTTTCTTCGCCTGCTCGACTTTGGTCCACACATGGACGTTCACCGCCATGAGGTCCGCGCCCCAGGACACGATGAAATCCGAATCGGCCACCGACTCGGGGTCGGCGCCGCCGATCGGGCCCATGGTGAGGTCCCACGCCGTTTCGCAACAGCTGTCGCACACTGTCCCGCCCAGCAGCCGCGACCCGCCCAGCGCGTGGAAGAGCCCGTTGGTGAGCCCGCGGTTGATGAGGCCCTGGTGCGCACTGTAGGCGTAGCCGAGCAGGGCGGTGGGGCCGGATTCGGCGATGATCTTCTTCCAGCGCGTGGCGATCTCATCCAGCGCTTCGTCCCAGCTGATCGGGGAGAACTTGCCTTCGCCCTTGGCACCGGTGCGGCGCAGCGGCTGCGTGAGGCGGTCCGGGGAATTCACCAGTTCCGTGTCGCGGTTTACTTTCGCGCACGCGTAGCCGGCAGTGAACGGCTGGTTCGGGTCTCCCTCGACCTTGGTGACGCGCCCGCCGTCGACCGTGGCGATCAGCGAGCACATGTCGGGGCAATCGTGTCCGCAGACGACGCGTACGGTATTCATTTCGGGACTCCACCAGTTTTTCGGATGCGCTAGGGTACCTGCCCGGCGGCTTGGCGCAAGGGCCGGTTTGCACCGGTTGCAATGCCACTTGCGCGGGTTCGACTAGACTACTGCGCATGCCCGGCGGCCCACCTGACCTCATCCTGCACAACGCCCGCGTCCACACGCTGGATGCGCAGGGCCGTACCGTCCAGGCGCTTGCCGTCCGTGGCGGGGAGATTGCTGCTGCGGGCGATTCGACATCTCTGCTCGGCCTGAGCGGACCATCGACCCGCGTGCTCGACCTCGAAGGCCGAGCGGTGGTGCCCGGGTTTTTCGATGCCCACCCGCACCTCGACCGCATGGGCCTGCGCGACCTGTGCGGCGTGAAGATCGCGCACTGCAAGTCGGTGGCGGAGATTTGCGAGGCCGTGCGCGTGGCGGCGGCGCATACGCCGCCCGGCGAGTGGATCGTCACGCTGCCCATGGGCGCGCCGCCTGAGGATTACATGTTCGAGGCGGGCCAATTGAGGGAGGGGCGCTTCCCGGACCGACGCGACCTCGACCGCGCGGCGCCGGACAATCCGGTCTACATCCGTTCGCCTTGGGGCTGGTGGAGCCGCCTGCCGCTGCCGTCGGTGGCCAACAGCCGGGCGCTTGCGCTCGCGGGCGTCGGCCGCAACACGCCGGCACCGCACAAGGTGGAGATCGTGAAGGACGCGGCAGGCGAGCCGACGGGCCTCTTCCTAGAACGCAACTGGGCGCCGATCCTCGAGTACACGCTGTTCGAATGCGTGCCGCGCTTCACCTACGAGGATCGTTACGCCGGGCTTCGCTACGCGTCACAGGCGGCCAGCGCAGCCGGGATCACGGCTGCATTCGAAGGCCACGGCGTGACCCCGCAGGTCATCGACGCGTATCGCCGGCTGGAGGCGGCCGGGGAACTCACGCTGCGCATGCAGTTGCCGCTGTCGGTGCCCAGCGCCGCGTTCGGCGACCGCCAGGTGGGGGAACTCCTTGCGCACTGGGCGCCACGCCTCGCCGGGCGTGGGGCGGATGCAGGCGCAGCGGGACTGCTGCGGGAGGAGGGGCTGTGCCTGGACGTTGCCGACCCGCAGGCGGCGCGCATCATCGCGCGAGGGTATCCCTACGAACAGTGGGCCGGGCATTTTTACCAGTCCTTGCCGCACGAGCGGCTGGTGACCCTGGGCCTGGCGGCGGCGAAGCTCGGCCTGCGGGTGTGCACGCTGGTGTGCTATGAGCTGGAGCGGGTGCTGCGCGCATTCGAGGAGATCGACGCGCAAGTCCCGATCCGCGACCGGCGCTGGGTGGTGGTGCACGTGACTGAGGCCACGCCGCAGCAAATTGCGCGCATCAAGGCCCTGGGGCTGGTGGCCACCGTCACGCCGAACTTCATGTACATGGCCAAGTACCGCTTCAACCTGCATGCGCTGGGCGAGCGCGGCACGCCCATCCGGCAGCTGCTCGACGCCGGCGTGCCCGTGGCGCTGTCCACCGACGGCGTGCCGCACTCGATGCTCTTCGCGATGTGGGAGGCGCTGGCGCGCTGGGACAACGATGGCAAGCAGATGCTGGGCAAAAGCGGCCTCACGCGCGAAGTGGCGCTGCGCCTCGCCACCACGGCCGGGCACTACCTGACCCGGGACGAGGATCGCCGCGGGCCGCTCGCGCCGGGAATGGCGGCCGATTTCGTCGTGCTGGGCGAGGATCCGCTGGCGTGTGAGTTGGAGCGCATCCGGCACATCGAGGTGCTCAGGACATTCGTCGCGGGGCGCGAGGTCTACGGGCCGGCGCTCGAGTAATTTGTCATTTCTGAAAATAAAGCTAGCCGGACAGCGGCCTCCAGAGCCGATTCTTGAATTTAAAGTTTAAGAATTCTGCGGTTCAGCGCGCTCCGAAGGCGAGGAACGCCTCGATCATCGCCCGCAGGTGCGGCCGCACCTCGTTGGCGAGGTCCTCGCGAAACCCGAAAGGCGGGGGCTCATCCATGTAGGTGATCTCGGACAGCTCGAGCTGCACCGCCTCGACCCCGTCCGCCGGGTTGCCGTACGTGCGGGTGATGTAGCCCCCGGTGAACCGCCCGTTCAGCACGGCCGTGTAGTCCCTGGCTGCGCCGGCGATCTCGATCATTTTCGCGCCAATCTCGGGCCGGCACGACGCGCCGTTGGCGGTGCCGAGGTTGAAATCGGTCAGCTTGCCGCTGAAAAAGCGCGGCACGACCGAGGCGATCGAGTGCGCGTCCCACAGCAGCGCGGCGCCGTGTTTCTTTTTCAGCCGCGCGAGTTCCTCCTGCAGTTTTGCGTGATAGGGCTTCCAGTACGTGCCGACGCGATGGCGAATTTCGGTCTCGTCCGGTTCCTCGCCCATGCGATACAGCGGTTGCTTGGCGAAGGTGTCGATGGGGCAGAGGCCCGTGGTGTCCTGGCCGGGATAGAGGTTGGCGTTGTCCGGCGGGCGGTTCAGGTCGACCACATAGCGCGAATGCGTCGCGGCCAGGACGGACGCGCCGAGCGCATCGGCGAAGTCATAGAGCCGCTCCAGGTGCCAGTCGGTGTCGGGCACTGTGCGCGCGATCGGCATCATGCGGCGCGCAAGCAGATCGGGGATATGCGTGCCGACATGCGGCATCGAGAGGAGCAGCGGTGTGGTGCCCTGCTTGAATTTGAAAAAGTCCATGCCTGGATTCTAGCTTGAGGGCAACAGCCCCGACGCTTCCGCGGTGTAGTGCCCGTCGGTCACGAGCGCCTTGGCCGCCTCGATATCCGGGGCGAAATAGCGATCCTCTGAATAAAACGGGACCCTGGCCCGCAGCGTCGCCATTGCGCGCTGCAGGGCAGGCGAGGTGGTGAGCGGCGCGCGAAAATCCACGCCCTGTGCCGCGGCAAGCAGTTCGATTGCGACGATCCCGCAGGTGTTGTCGGCCATGTCCGCGAGGCGCCGCGCGGCAAAGGTGGCCATGCTCACGTGGTCTTCCTGGTTGGCGGAAGTCGGCAGGCTGTCCACGCTGGCCGGGTGGGCGAGGGACTTGTTCTCGCTGGCGAGCGCCGCGGCGGTGACCTGCGCGATCATGAACCCGGAATTGAGCCCGCCGTGCTCCACGAGGAAGGGCGGCAGGCGGCTGATGCTTGCGTCGATCAAGAGCGCGATGCGCCGCTCCGACAACGCGCCGATCTCCGCGATCGCCAATGCGAGCGTATCGGCGGCGAGCGCTACCGGCTCGGCGTGGAAGTTCCCGCCTGAAAGCACCTCGCCGGTGTCGGGGAAGACGAGCGGGTTGTCGGTCACGCCGTTGGCTTCGATCTCCAGCGTCTTCGCCGCCGAGCGCATCACGTCGAGGCAGGCGCCCATGACCTGGGGCTGGCAGCGCAGCGAGTAGGGGTCCTGCACGCGGTCGTCGCCGGCGAGGTGTGAAGCGCGGATGCCGCTACCCGCGAGCAACTCGCGGTAGCGCCGTGCCACGTCGATCTGCCCGGGCTGGCCGCGCAGCGCATGGATGCGCGCGTCGAACGGCGTGTCGCTTCCCATCGCCGCGTCGACCGAGAGTGCGCCGGCAACGACCGCCGCCGCAAATACGTCTTCGGCGGCGAACAGGCCCAGCAGGGCCAGCGCGGTGGAGGCCTGCGTTCCGTTCAGCAGGGCGAGGCCCTCCTTGGGACGCAGGGTAAGGGCCTTGAGTTTCGCGTGCGCGAGGCCTTCCGCGGCGCTCACGATCCGGTCGCCGATCTTCACTTTGCCGACGCCGATGAGCGTGGCGGACATGTGCGCCAGCGGGGCGAGGTCGCCCGAGGCGCCGACCGAACCCTTGGATGGGATGCATGGATACACACCGCTGTTGTAGAGAGCGGCCAGCGCGTCCAGCGTGTCCGGATGGGCGCCGGAGCGGCCCTTGGCGAGGCTGGCGATCTTCAGCACGAGGATCAGGCGCACCGCTTCGTCGCCCAGCAGCGGGCCGGTCCCGGCGGCGTGGGAGAGCACGAGGTTCGACTGGAGTTTGGAGAGGTCCGCCTCCGAAATCCTGGTCTGGGCGAGTTTGCCGAAGCCGGTGTTGATGCCGTAGGCCGGTTCGCCGGCCGCGACGATCCTTTGTATCGCGGCGACTGCGGCCTCAAGCTCCGGTATGCAGGCGGGATCGAGTGCGATCGGTGTGCCTTCGCGCGCGATTCGGCGCAGCGTGGCGAGCGAGAGGGGCTGGCGTCCGATCAGGAGGGCGTCCACTAGCGGACCATCGGCAGGTTGAGGCCCTGCTCCTTCGAGCACCGGATCGCGTCCTCGTATCCCGCGTCCGCATGCCGCATCACGCCCGTGGCCGGATCGTTCCACAGCACGCGCGCCAGGCGCTTGTCCGCAGCCGGCGTGCCGTCGCAGACGATGACCATGCCGGCGTGCTGTGAGTAGCCCATGCCGACGCCGCCACCGTGGTGGAGCGAAACCCAGGTCGCGCCGCTCGCGCAGTTGAGTAACGCGTTCAGCATCGGCCAGTCGGACACAGCATCCGAGCCGTCCTGCATCGATTCGGTTTCTCGGTTGGGGCTGGCCACCGAGCCGGAGTCGAGGTGATCGCGCCCGATCACCACGGGCGCCTTGAGTTCGCCTTTCCTCACCATCTCGTTGAAGGCGAGCCCCACGCGATGCCGGTCCCCGAGGCCGATCCACAGGATGCGCGCGGGCAGTCCCTGGAAATGGATGCGCTTTGCTGCCATGTCGAGCCAGTTGTGCAGATGCTTGTCGTCCGGGAAGAGTTCGCGCACTTTGGCATCGGTCTTCGCGATGTCCTCCGGGTCGCCCGAAAGGGCCGCCCAGCGGAAAGGCCCGATGCCGCGGCAGAACAGCGGCCGGATATAGGCGGGCACGAAGCCCGGGAAGTCGAAGGCGTTCTTCACGCCCACATTTTTGGCTTCCTGGCGAATGTTGTTGCCGTAGTCCACGCAGGGGATGCCCATGGCCTGGAAGCCGAGGATGGCGCGTACCTGGTTTGCGATGGCCTCGCGCGCGGAGATCGCGACCTCTTCAGGATCGGTCTTGCGCAAGTCCTTCCAGCGCTCGAGCGACCAGTGCTCGGGCAGGTAGCCGTTGGCCGGGTCATGCGCCGAGGTCTGGTCGGTGACCAGCGCCGGCTTTATGCCGCCGGAACGCGCGCGCTTGAGGATCTCGGGGTATACCTCGGCCGCGTTGCCGACGAGTCCCACCGACACCACGCGGCCTTCGCTCTCGGCGCGCTGCAGGATCGCGTAAGCCTCTTCAAGCGTGTTGGCGCGCTCGTCCAGGTACCCGGTGCGCAGGCGCATGTCGATGCGTGACGGGTCGCATTCGATCGCAAGCATCGAGGCGCCGGCCATGGTGGCCGCCAGCGGCTGCGCGCCGCCCATGCCGCCGAGGCCGCCTGTCAATATCCATTTGCCTTTCCAGTCGCCGCCGTAGTGCTGGCGGCCGGCTTCCGCAAACGTCTCGTACGTGCCTTGCACAATCCCTTGGCTGCCGATGTAGATCCACGAGCCGGCCGTCATCTGGCCGTACATCATCAGGCCCTTGCGGTCGAGTTCGTTGAAATGCTCCCAGGTGGCCCAGTGCGGAACAAGATTCGAGTTGGCGATCAGCACGCGCGGCGCGTCGGCGTGGGTCTTGAATACGCCCACGGGTTTGCCGGACTGGACCAGCAGCGTCTCATCGCCTTCGAGCGCGCGCAGGCTGGATACGATCTGGTCGAAGCACTCCCAGTTGCGCGCGGCTTTGCCGATGCCGCCGTAGACCACCAGCTCCTCGGGGCGCTCGGCCACCTCGGGGTCGAGGTTGTTCATGAGCATGCGCAAGGGCGCTTCAGTGAGCCAGCTCTTTGCGGACAGCTCGGTGCCGCGCGCGGCGCGGACCACGCGGGCATTGTCGATACGCGTCATGACTGTGTTCTCCCCACAATCCCGGGCAGCACATCTGGCCCGACGGCTGCGACGATCGCACCGCTCGTCACCAAGGC
>JANNWA010000304.1:0-10974 GCA_031408275.1 Pseudomonadota bacterium | reverse complement strand
CAAGATCCTCAAGGGCGCCACGCCGGCCGACCTCCCGATCGAGCAGCCGACGAAATTCGACCTGGTCATCAACCGCAAGACGGCCCACGCGCTGGGCCTCGCCGTGCCGCAATCGCTGCTGTTGCTGGCGGACCGGGTGATCGAATGAACCGGCGCGACGCGGTCCTGGCGCTGATCGCCTTAAGTACTGCACCCGGGTTGGCCAACGCGCAATCGGCCCCGCATCGACTTGCGTTACTCGGGGAAAGTGCAGCATCGGGCAGCGCCGACATCCTTGCCTTCCTGCGCGAGGGCCTGCGCGAAAACGGCCTCGTGGACGGCAAGGATTACACCATCGACCCCTACTGGGCCGAAGGAAAGTACGAGCGTTTCCCTGCGCTGGTTGCGGCGGCGCTGGAGCGCAAGCCTTCGATCATCTTGGTGCAGACCATCGCGGCGGTGCGCGCAGCACAGCAGGCGACGAAGACGATTCCGATCGTATTCATGGGCACGAATGACCCCGTGGGCAGCGGCCTGATTGCGAGCCTCGCGCGTCCGGGCGGAAACACGACCGGATTGGCGACGATGAATGAAGACCGGGCCGTGAAGCTGGTCGAGCTCGTGCATGAAGCCATGCCGAAGGCAAAACGGCTGGCGGTGCTGATCAACCCACTCAATCCCTCCAACCGTCCCATCTTCCAGGGCATACGCACCGCGGCAGCCCGATTGGGCCTGTCCGCCGAGGCGTTCGAAGCCGATTCACCCGAGCGCATCGGCAGCGCTTTTGCGGCGCTCTCCAAAGAACAGCCGGATGCGCTCCTGACCGGATTTGACGAGATGTTCGGCACGCAGCGCACGCAGATTGTTGCGCTCGGCCTCGCGCACAAGGTTCCGGTTGCCGTAACGACTACAGCCTACGCCGAGGCAGGCGCATTGATTTGTTTTGGCGCGCAGGGCGGCGCAATACCCCGCCGGGCCGGCTACTACGTCAAGAGAATCCTCGCCGGGGTAAAGCCGGCCGATCTCCCGGTCGAGCAGCCGACCCGGTTCGAGATGGTCATCAACCTGCGAACGGCGAAGGCGCTCGGGATCACCATCCCTCAGTCCGTGCTGCTGCGCGCCGACCGGGCGATCGAATGACCGACCGAACCCGCCTCAGCCAACCGCAATAGCCTCGATCTCGACGCGCGCCCCGGCCACGAGGCCCGCCGCCTGGAACGTGGTTCGCGCCGGCGGGTCCTGCGGAAAGTAGCTGCTGAAAACCTCGTTCATGGCCATGAGCTCCCCGAGGTCGGCCAGGTAGATCGTCACCTTGGCCACCTCTCCCAGCGAGGAACCGGCCGCTTCCAGCACCGCCTTGAGGTTTTCGCAGACCTGCCGGGTCTCGGCCTCGATCCCGCCCTCGACCAGGCGTCCGGTTTTCGGGTCCATGCCGAGCTGGCCCGAGGCGAAGACCCAGTCGCCCACCTTGATCGCCTGCGAGAGCGGGACCCTCGCCGGCGGCACCTTGTCGGTGTGCACTACGTGTCGTTCCATGGTTTGTGCCTCCTGTCGTCGTGATGTGCCGCGTGCGCCTCCGACTATACTTGCCCGGCCCCAACCCGAGGAGACACGGCATGGCAAGCATCAAGCGAATCGATCATGTGGCTATCGCAGTGCGGGATGCCGACCAGGCCGCTGAGCAGTACAAGAAGCTGCTCAACGCGGTCCATATCCGCACGGAAGTCCTGCGCGAGAAGGCAGGCACGGTGAAAGTCGCCTACATGCAGATCGGCGAAAACGTGCTGTCGCTGGTGCAGTC
Organism: Pseudomonadota bacterium; assembly: GCA_031408275.1. Lineage (GTDB taxonomy): Bacteria > Pseudomonadota > Gammaproteobacteria > Burkholderiales > SG8-39 > SZAS-79. The sequence goes on along the minus strand of JANNWA010000304.1, from coordinate 9,194 downwards.
GCTCGAGGCCGACGGCTTCATCAACCGGCACATCGACAAGCACGGCGAAGGCCTGCACCACATGGGCCTGGAGGTCGACGACCTCGCCGGGTTCATCCAGGAAGTCGAAGGCAAGGGCTACAGCATTCCCCTGCGGGACGAGTTCAGCAACCGCAGCGAAGTGGTGCTGCGCCCGCGCGACGCCTCCGGCGTGGTGCTGCAGGTCCTGCAATGGAAAGGCGGCAGCGACGCCACCATCGAAGACCGGATCGATCGCATCAACAAGCTGCAGAACCAACCCGGCTAAGTAACTATGGAGCAGGCAATCCCGATGCCGGCGGGCCCGCTGCCGGACATCCGGAACTTACGCACGCTTTTCCTGCGTGCCTGACTCCCCGGGAGTAGACTGGCCGCGCAGTTGGGTTGTCCGGGCATTCCGCCCCCGTTCGGACGACAAGTTCTGCAACCAAGGCCCCAATGACCAGAAAGCCGCAACTCCGGACAGCCCATCTGCTTGTGCTGCTCTCCCTTGCCATCTCCGGAACCGCCTTCGCCCAACCGTATCCGTCGAAACCGATCCGGCTCATCGTCCCGTTCGGCGCGGGCGGCATCACCGACCTGGTTGCGCGCATCATCGGCGAGAAACTCTCCGGCCAACTCGGGCAACCCGTGGTGGTCGAGAACCGGGCGGGCGCCGGGGGCAATATCGCTGCCGCCGCGGTGGCCAAGAGCCCGGCCGACGGCTACACGCTGCTGATGTCCACGGCCGCGATGCTCTCGGTCAATCCCGCGCTCTACAAGCAGCTTCCGTTCGACCCCAAAGACCTCGCCCCGGTCGCGCTGGTGGCCAACACGCCCCACGTGCTCGTGGTCGGGCCCGGGTTGCAGGCGAACACGCTGGCCGAGCTCGTGGCGCAGTCCAAAGCGCGCCCTGAGACCATCACCTTCGGCACCGCCGGCAACGGCAGCTCGCCGCACATCGCGCTTGAGCTGCTGAAGATGCTTACCAACGCGAAGTACGTTCACATCCCGTTCAAGAGCGGGGTCGAAAGCGTCACCGCGGTGGTCGCGGGAAACGTGCACGTGACGATGGAAGCCATCCCGGTCATCGCCCCCCACGTCAAGGCAGGCAAGCTCAAGGCCCTCGCGATCGCCTCCGCGCACCGCGCGGCCGCCATGCCCGAGGTGCGCACCGCCGCCGAGGCCGGCGGGCCCGGCCTCGAGACCGGATCGGTCTCGGGGATCGTCGTGCCGGCGGCGACGCCGAGGGACATCGTCGCGCGGCTCAACCGCGCGGTGAACACGGCGCTCGAGCAGCCCGAGACCCGGGAGCGCCTCGTCAGCCAGGGCTCGGACGCTTTCCCCTCCACGCCCGAATCCTTCGTCGCCTATATCGCGCAGGAGACCGAGAAGTGGGGCACGGTAATCCGCGCGAGCGGCATGCGGATCGAATGAACGGCGTCCCGCCGCGCAAGGGATCGCGAAAGAGCGCGCTTGTTCGCGAGCAGGCTGCGCCTCACGGTTTTAGCTCAGGTAAGGAATCGGCACGGAGAACCGCAATGAGCGAATCGACCGTCACCACCAAAGGGCAGACCACGATTCCGCAGAAAATCCGCGAGTCCCTCGGCGCCGGCCCGGGTACGCGGATACTGTGGCATCTCCGGCCTGACGGAAGCATCACTGTCCGCGCCAAGTCGCCAATCGGCCTGCACCGGGGTCAGGCGCGAATCAAGGGCGACCTCCTTGCGCCGCCGGGCGCGAAGTGGGAAGCGCTCGATTGATCCTGCCAGATACGCAGGCGCTGGTATTGATCGCCGCCGCGACCGCGACTCAGCGGGCGAGGCGCACCGGTGGCGTAATCGCGAGCCGGCGCGCCTTCCCGGCGAAACGCCTGGTGTCGAAGGTCATGAATGCTTCGCACCCCCGGCTGGAAGCATGATGCAGCGCATCGGCGAAATCGAGGCCCTGCCGCAGGTTGCCGAGCGCCCTCTCCACGGCGGGGCGGTCCTCGATATCGACATGGGTAAGGGCTAGCAGGTGCTCGAAAACCCTGCATACATCCGTGCGAGCCTGCCCATAAACGCCGCGCAGCACCCACTCGAGTTCGAGCAGCACGGTCTTGGCGACGAACAGCTTTGCGCCACCTTCGAGGATGCGGCGGGCGGTCTCCTGCTGCGCGCGCGTTTGCGCGCCGGAGTCTTCGCGCACGTAATAGCGCGCGAGGATGTTGGTGTCGAGCGCCAGCATCAGCGCTTGCGGGGCCGCGGGGCCGCAAGCAGGCCGGCCGGGTCGAAATCGGCGGGCAGATGCCGGCCGCGGCCCTTGAGCATGCCGAATCCGGACTCGATCACGGCCGGTGCCTGGTGCACCACCCGAACCTCGGCTTTTCCATTCTTTACCGCAAAGGTAACCCGGCTGCCCTGCCGGATACCCAGCTCCCGCCTGACCGCCTTGGGAATCGTGACCTGGCCCTTGCTCGTCACCGTGGATTCGTCCATGCCGTCTCCCGTCGAAGTATTACCTCGTAAGGATTGTATCACCCGTAGGTGCCGGAACAGCCGGCCGCGCGCAGACGAAGGGATCCAGTAGCGCCGCCGCAGGACTTGACTAAGTCAATGGACTAAGTCAGAATTTGCGCCATCGAACTGGAGGGCTGATCGCATGCCAATCAACGTCCATGATGCAAAAACGCAATTTTCCAAACTGCTGGAGCAGGCACACGCAGGCCAGGAAATCATCCTGGCCAAGGCAGGCAAGCCCTATGCACGCATGATGCCGCTCGCCCCCGCAGCACAGAAACGCCAGCGCGGGCGCATGAAGGACATCAACGACGACGCCTTCTTCGAATCGCTGCCCGATGCGGAGCTGAAAGCCTGGGAAGGCCGTTGAAGCTTCTGCTCGACACGCACGCGCTGCTGTGGTGGTGGAAAGACGATCCGCGCCTTTCAAAACGCGCGGCGACAGCCATCGCCGATGAGGCCAATATCGTGCTGGTCAGCGCGGCAAGCGCCTGGGAGATCGCGACCAAGCATCGCATCGGCAAGCTGCCGGGCGCCGAGCGCGCAGTCCGTGAATTCAACGAACTCATCGTCGCCGACGGGTTCGGCCACCTCGCCATCTCCTACCTGCATGCGCTCAAGGCAGGCGGGTTCGAGATCGATCATCGCGACCCGTTCGACCGCATGCTCGCCGCGCAATCCATCGTCGAAGGCGCAACGCTCGTCACCGACGATGCCGCGATGAAATCGTTCAGGGTAAGGCGTTTCTGGTAGTGGCTGAATCAGGATCCCGCAGTCCGTGCTGCTCCGCGCCGACCGGGTGATCGAATAACAGCCCGGTTCAGACCTTGACGATCCCGAGATCAATCAGGCTGCGCGCGGTATCCACGATGCTTTGCTCGATGGGCCGCGTGGCCCAGCCCAGCACCGCCTTGGCATGCGACGCGTCCTGGTTGCGCACCGAGCCCAGCTCGCCGACCACGGCCCTCGCCAGCGGGTTGAAGGTCGCCGCCACGCGCACCAGCCAGTCCGGCACGTTGCGGGTGGTGACCTTGTGCGCTTCGGGCCCGAGCGCAGCGCGCAGGATGTCGGCCACTTCGCGGATCTTGACGAAGCGCCCCGACGCGATGAAGCGCTCACCCGCCATACCGGGTGCTTTCAGCGCGCGCACGTGCAGGTCGGCCACGTCGCGCACGTCCACCACGCCAAAGCCAAAATCCGGGCAGGCGCCCATCGAACCGTCAAGCAGCTTTCGCACGATCATGACCGACGCGGAGTAGTCCCGGCTCCACACCGGGCCCAGCACGACCGAAGGGCAGATGCTGCAGTACTCGATGTCGCCGCCTTCCGCCGCGACCCAGTCGCGCGCGGCGCGCTCGGCCACGGTCTTGCTCTGGATATAGGGCGAAATGCCGGGCCTGGACAGGTCGGTCCAGTCGGCCTCGGTGAAGTTGTGCACGCCCCGGCCGCGGCCATAGGAGATCGCCGCCACGGACGAGGTCATCACGAAACGCTTCACGCCGGCCGCTTTGGCCGCGCGCAACGCTCGCAGGGCGCCGTCGCGCGCGGGCATGATCAGCTCATTGGCGTCCTTGGGCACGTGGGCAGGCACGGGGGACGCTACGTGCGCGACAAAGCTGCAGCCGGCCATCGCCTCCGCCCAGCCGGCATCCGCATTCAGGTCGGCGGCAAAGAATTTGACCCGGCTGTTGTCCACGGCCAGCAGCTCGCGCACGGCGGCTTCCCTCGCCAGGCTGCGCACGGTGGTGTGCACCATCCAGCCTTCCGCCACCAGCTGCCGGATGAGGAAGCCGGCGATGTAGCCGCTGCCGCCCGAGACGAATACGGTACCTGGCATGGGAATTTTCCTTTTGAACTGTGTCGCTATCGGCAGGACTCGATCGCGCCCTTGCGCGCACTGTCGAGGTCTCGCGTGGAGGCTTCGACCAAGGCTTCGAGCTGCCGGAACGTAGGCACGTCCACCCCTTTCGCAAGCTCGTCTGCACGGAAAACGCTCGCGCGGTCCGCGGCCTCGAGGCTCGCCAGGGCCGCCCGGTAGCGCGCCGCCATCTTGTCGCGCTCACCGGCGAGCACCGCGACGGCATCAGCATGCCGCCCGGTTTTCGTCGCAAGCGCCCGGAGCCGCTCCAGGTGCGCCGCGTATTCGGGCCCGCGCTCGGCGAAGCGCGCCGCCATGCGCTCGTACTCGGCGGTGCCGTTGCGCAACAGCGCGTTCTTGAAATCCTGCGCCTGGCGCCGGCTGGTGGTCGAGGCGTCGCGCGCGGCGAGCGCGAAGTCCTGGGCGAGGGTCAACTCGGCAAGGCGATCGGAGCAGGAGGCTGCGTGCGCGGACTGCGCGCACAACGCAAGAGCGATGCACGCCGCTGCGCACAGCCGGGAACCCATCGAACCCCGTGGCTTCATTGCGCTCATTCCGGAACGATCTTGAGCGTGGTCACGAGGCCGCCCCACTTGCGCGCTTCGTCGTCGAGGAAGGCCGCGATGGATTCGCGCGGCCTGCCACCCGCATCCACGCCGTTGTCCTCCAGGACCTTGATGAACGCCGGATCGCGAAGCACGGTCGCGACGGCATCAGATACCCGGCGCACCTCCGCCGGAGACATCCCGGGCGGGCCTTCAAGCACGTACCAGGAGTCGGCCTCGAAGCCGGGCAGCCCGGCCTCGGCCATCGTCGGCACTTGGGGAATGCGCGTCGATCTCCGGGCACCGGTCGTTGCCAGCACCCGGATGCTGCCGTCGCGCATCTTGGGTAAGGCGAGTATCGCCGCGGGCAGCATCATCTGCACTTTACCTTCCATGACCGCCCCCAGCGCCGCAGCGCCGCCCTTGTAAGGACGATGCACCAGGGTGAGGTTCGCCTTTTGCGCGAAGAGTTCGCCTACCAGGTGGTGAGGCCCGCCGGTGCCGGTGGAACTGTATTCGAGTCCGCCCTTGCGCGCTGCCGCGACCAGCGCCTCCACGGATGTGTACGGCGAGGCATTCGCCACGACCAGCAGGTAAGGCGCGGTTCCGATCATCGCGATCGGCGTGAAATCGCCGGGCCGGTATCCGGCCGGCTCGGGCAGGCCCATCGCAATGGCGTGGCTCGAGACGGTAGCCATGAGCAGCCTCTGCGAATCGGGGGCCGAGGAGAAGACCTTGCGCGCCGCGATCGTGCCCGACTTGCCGGGGAGGTTCTCGGTCTCGACGGGCGAGCCCAGTACCCGCGCCAGGTGCCGGCCAAGCTCCCTCGACAGGATGTCCGTGGAGCCCTGCGCCGCGGTCGGGATCACGATGCGCCATGGCTCGGCGGCCAGGGCGGGAAATGCGATCGATGCGCCGATCAGGCTGGGCATCACGGCAGCGCGGATCCGCTTCATTAGTTGTAGTGCAGGCATGCGGGCCGCCGTCGGGGGGGGTGGGATCAAGCAGCACGCATTTTATCCCAGCCACGAATCGCCTCCGGCTCCATCGACCGGTATTGCTATGATCACAGCGACATCCCCGCAAGGAGAATTGCATGAGCCAGGCTTCGGACAAGCGCGAGTACGACTTCAGCGACCGCACCCGGTACGACGCGCTGATGGACGTGGTGCGCAACCGGATGACGGTACGGGCTTTCGATCCCGGCTACACCGTGCCGCGAGAGCATCACGAACTGATCCTCGACGCGGCCCGCCACGGCCCCTCGGGCGCCAACGCTCAGCCCTGGCATTTCATCGTCGTCACCGAGCAGGCGCTGAAGGACAGGATCATGGAGTACTTCCGCGAGGAGCAGATCGCCCGCGCGAAGCTCAAGATGAAGTTCCCGACTCCGGACTACCGCGGACTCGCGAGCGCGCCGGGCTTCGTCGTCATCGCGAGCGATTTCCGCTGGGTCAAAGCCTTCCCGGTGCTGAACGACGGCTCCGAGCTGGACAGGATGTACAAGGAGAACGCCGAGCGGATCCTGCTGCAGAGCGTGGCGGCCGCCACCATGTCGGCGCACCTCGCCGCCGCGGCCCTCGGCTACAACGTATGGTGGGTCACCGCGATCGGCCAGGAGCAGGCGCAAAAGGCCATGAAACCCCTGCTCGGGATTCCCGATGAGCTGTCGGTGCTCGACATCATGTGCTTCGGTCCGCCGGCCAAGCAGCCCTACAAGCGCTGGAAGAAGAGCCTCGCCGAGATCGTCAACTGGAACAGGTTCGACCCCGCCCATTTCATGACCGACGCGCAGATCGACGAATGGGTCGCGACCACGCGCCACAAGGTCATGTACAAGGACGCGAAGAACGTCGACTGAGCATGCCGGCGGCGCTTGGTATTGCACGCCCGTGAGGTGTACCCTGAGCCGGCAAACCCACAGAGGAGACACTCATGATGATCCGAATCTTTGCAGTCACCCTGGCCGCGCTGGCCCTCGCGGGCTGCGCGACGACCGGCACCGAGACGGCCGGCAACCCCAAGGAAATGAAGCTCGCCTTCGACTTCACCGACGGCAACCCCGTCGTGCTCCTCAACAAGCTGAACAACGTGGATATCACCCGCAAGCAACTGATCGACAGCGGGATCACGCCCAAGATCGTGATGACCTTCCGCGGCAACGCCTCGTTCTTCACCCAGTCCAACCTGTCGATGGTGAAGGAAGCGGAACGGGCCGATGCGCTCAAGGTCTCCGCCAAGCTGCGCGAGATGAAGGCGTCTCCCGGCGTCGAAGGCCTCGAGCAGTGCAACCTCCCGCTCGCCGACCGCAAGTTGAAGCCCGCCGACCTGATGCAGGAAGTGAAGCTCGTGCCCAATGGCTGGATCGCGCTCGGCGGCTACCAGAAGCAGGGGTACGCCTACATCGCGCCCTGAACCGGAGGCGAGTTGCAGGCGGTTGAACTCCAAGTCCTGGCCGGCGGCGCCCTCACCGGGCCGATGAGCGAGCTTGCGGCACTCTACGAAACCACAACCGGGCGGAAGGTCGCGCTTCGCTTCGGTACCACGCCGGTGTTGGTCTCTCTGGCAACGACTGGCGGGCCGTTCGACCTCGGTGTTGTCCCCGTCGACGTGATGCAGGACGCTGCAGCCCGGGCCCGCTTCGCGGCCGGGCCGACCACCGACATCGCGCGCGTTGGGCTGGGCATCGCGGTCCGCTCCGGGGCTCACAGGCCCGACATCGGCACCGCAGAGGCTCTGAAGCAGACACTGCTCAAGGCCCGATCCGTCGCCACGATACCGGCAAGCGCGGGAGGCACCCAGACCTTGCGGGTGTTCGAGGCTCTCGGCATCGTCGAGGCGATGAAAGCGAGGACCAAAGGGCAATCCACGCCGGCCGAAGTCGTCCAGGTGGTAGCCAGCGGCGAGGCCGAGCTGGGAATGTTTCTGCTCAACGCGCTGATGGCGCCCGGCCTGGATGTGGTCGGACCCGTGCCCGCAGAGCTGCACCAGCAAGTCGTTTTCACGGCAGCGCTTGCTGCCAAGACGAAATCGGGAGAAGCAGCCGAGGCGTTCATTGCCTACCTGAGGACTCCCGCCGCCACCGCAGTGTTCAAGGCAAGAGGCATGATTCCGGCCTGAGAAGAACGCGCAGTTTTTCGACCGCCCGGGTCACCCCACCAGCGCGCGGGACAGCCGCCATTCGCCCGGCACGCCTTTCAAGGCATGCGTGCCCCGCTCTTCGAACTCGATGCCTGAACCAGCGACGAGATCCTTCACGGTGCTCGAGACCAGCACCTCGCCCGCGCCGGCGAGCGCCATGACCCGCGCGCCGATGTGCACCGTGAGCCCGCTCACCTTTGCGCCACTGGTTTCGACTTCGCCCGTGTGCAGGCCGGCGCGTACTTCGATGCCGATGGTCCGTGCTTCGTTCGCTATGCCGGCCGCGCAGCGGATCGCGCGCGCGGGCCCGTCGAACGTCGCGAACAGGCCGTCACCCGCGGTGTCGATCTCGCGTCCGCGCAGCGCCTCGAGCTGGCGGCGGCCGATGGCATGGAATTTCTGCTGCAGGTCGCGCCACTTCGCGTCGCCCAGCTTCACCACCAGCTCGGTCGAACCGACGATGTCGGTAAAAAGCACCGTGGCGAGGAATCGATCGCTCGCATCGGCACGCGTGTGCACGTGGTCGGCCTGCGCGAAATGGCGGATCGCATCGACGATCGCGCCGGCATCGCCCTCCCAGGGAAGATGGTCGCCGCCGGGCAGTTCGACGTACATCGTCTCAGGAACGTGGTCGGCAAGATAACGGCCGTTTCCGACAGACACCAGGCGATCGCCCCGCCGGTGCAGGATCAGCGTCGGGCGCCGGATCTGCGGCAAGATCGCGCGCACGTCGATCTGCGCGTTGATAACGATGGATTTTCGCATTGCGCTCGGCGACATGATCTGCTGGCCGAGGCGCGCCGTCCGCTCGCAGTAGGCCGCGTCATCGGCCCGGCTGGGCACCATATTCTGTACGAATTTCACCGTACCCCAGAATTTCTTGGCCGACTCCAGCGCCTGTTCAAGCGCCGGCCGATACGGATAGTCGTCGGTCCCCGTGAATTTCGCCATCGTGCCCCAGAGCACCAGCTTGTCCACTGCCGCGGGGTAGGTCGCCGCAAACAATGCGGCCATCGCACCGCCTTCGGACTGCGCGAACAGCACCGCGGCCTTCGACCCGGCCGCCTGCATGACCACGCGCACGTCGTCCATCCGCTCTTCCAGCGTGGGCACGCCCTCGTACTTGTCGGACAGGCCCTGGCCGCGCTTGTC
>JANNWA010000303.1:0-2083 GCA_031408275.1 Pseudomonadota bacterium | reverse complement strand
GGCGGCTGAATAGACGAATGGCTTGAAGCCTGAGCCTGGCTGGCGCGTCGACTGGGTTGCGTGGTTGAACTGGGTCAGCCCGAAGTCGAAGCCACCGGACATGGCGACAATGGAACCTGTGATTGGGTCCATCGCGACCAGTGCGGCCTGGATTTTCGGCAGCTGGGCGAGCTGATAGCTCTTGCCGGCGATCAGTCGCAGGCGAATGACATCCCCCGTACGCAGCACTTCGCTGGCGCTGCCTGGCCGTGCGCCGCGACGTTCGAAATCGATGTATCGAGCGGCCCAGCCGTAGCTGTTGGGGCCGAGCTGCAGTTCCGAGCCGTCCTTGCGCAGGACCGAGAATGTGTCCTGTCGTACTGAGGTGACCACGGCAGGCTCGAGGCCGCCGCGCACGGCCATCGACTGCAGGTGTTCGAGCCACTCGGAACGGTTCTTCGCCTGGGTCCCGCTCAGATGGCCCTCGCGCCCGCGCCAGCCGTGGCGGCGGTCGTAGCCAAGAATGCCGTGCCGAACGGCTGCGGTCGCCGCTTCCTGCAGTCGGCTGTCGACCGTCAGTTCGACGTCGAGGCCCTGTGTGTACAGGTTCTTGCCGAAGCGTTCCTGAAGCTGCTGGCGGGCGATCTCTGCCGCGTATTGGGCATCCACTTCACGTGGCGGGGTGTAGACCTTGGCCTGGATGGGCGAGGCAATCGCGTCGTTGTACTGCGCCTGTGTGATTGACGTTTGCGAGAGCATCCGGCCAAGGACGTGGTTTCGGCGCTGCAGGGCGGCGTTGGGGTTGTTTACCGGATTGGCCGCCGACGGTCGCTGCGGAATGCCCGCCAGCATCGCCCACTGGGGAAGGGCCAGGGTCTCGAGTGGTTTGCCGTAGTACGTAAATGAAGCGGCTTGCGCGCCATACGCGCGTTTGCCGAACGGAACCACGTTCAGGTACAGCTCCAGAATCTCGTTTTTGCTGAGCTCCTGCTCGATCTGAAACGCCAGCATCACCTCTTTCAGTTTTCTGATGATCGTGCGTTCGGGCGAAAACGAGATGTTGCGCGCCAGCTGCATGGTGATTGTGCTGGCGCCCCGTTGCTGGCCGCCGCCGCTGACCAGGAACTCCCGCACCACGCTCAGGACCGAGATGAAATCGACACCCCGGTGTTCGTAGAAACGCTGATCTTCCGTATCCAGGACTGCTTTGACGAACAGCGGTGGGATCTGCGCCATCTTGATCGGGATCAGTCGCCGCTCGCCAAATTCGCCCGCCAGCCGGCCATCCGCAGTAAAGATTCGCAGCGGCCGCTCAAGTTGAATGGTGCGGTAGGCCTCGGCCGGAGGAATCTGCGGCTTCATATATAGGTAGGCGCCTACTGCCGCGCTGACCCCACCAGCGCAGAAAAGTAGAAGAAACCATGCAGATGTTCGCAATATCGACACGTGTGGCTATACCTCACAGTTGATCATCAATGCCCTACGGCGATAAAACCGTGGAGGTGAAAACCGGGCCAATTGGGTACTGATTCTGAGCGGGAGCTTGGCGATTGCTCTCCGGCGAATTAAGGTATCTAATCCTATACAGTATGAATTGGGCGTAAGTGCCCGGCACGGATAGGGAATTTATCGTGTTCGGTCTGTTCTCAAAGAAGTCCAACTCCGTCATCGGTCTCGATATCTCGTCGACTTCCGTAAAGCTGCTTGAGCTTTCGCGGTCGGGAGATACCTACCGAGTCGAAGCCTATGCGGTCGAACCGCTCCCCCCCAATGCGGTGGCGGAGAAGAATATCAGCGACGTCGAAGGCGTAGGTGAGGCAATCAAACGGGTGTTGGCGCGCGCGAAGACCACGACCAAGTCGGTGGCGGTCGCGGTTGCCGGATCTGCGGTGATCACCAAAACCATCGAGATGGACGGCAGTTTGTCGGACACCGAGATGGAGAATCAGATCAACGTCGAAGCTGATCAGTACATCCCTTATCCGCTGGACGAAGTCGCCATTGACTTCGAGGTAATCGGGCCGTCGGACCGAAACCCCAACCAGGTCGAAGTGCTGCTTGCGGCATGTCGTCTGGAAAACGTCGAAGGCCGACAAGCAGCGTT
>JANNWA010000302.1:0-2717 GCA_031408275.1 Pseudomonadota bacterium | reverse complement strand
GATGGCCGCCTGCAATCGATGGTGAACCGTGAGTTCATCAAGGAAGAGGGCGAATTTTGCTGTCCGCGAACGTTTGCTTCCGGCTTCGAGTTCCTCGACCAGAACCGGGACTCTGACAACTGGCTGCTGCACCTGGAATGTTTCGACCCGCACGAGCCGTTTCACGCGCCGGCCCGATTCCGTGAACGCTATCCAAGTGGGTACAACGGTCCGATTCTCGACTGGCCTCGCTACAAGCGAAACGACGAGAACGCGCTCGAAGTCGCCGAGTTGCGCGCGAATTACGCTGCATTGATGAGCATGTGCGACGAGTATTTCGGGCGCCTCCTGGACTATCTCGACAAACATGACATGTGGAAGGACACCGCGGTCATCCTGACGACCGACCACGGATTTCTCCTCGCCGAGCACGACTGGTGGGGCAAGAACCGCATGCCGTTTTTCAATGAGATCGCGCACATCCCTCTGCTGATGTATCACCCGGCAATGGCGCATCTGGGCGGACAGCGCCGACAGTCGCTGACGCAAACCACCGACATCATGCCGACATTGCTCGATCTGTTCGGCCTTGCCCCGCCGCCGACTGTGGAGGGCCATTCACTGCTGGAAATGATGGGGTCGGATCGCCCGGTGCGCGAGGCAGCGCTGTATGGCATGTTTGGCGCCGGTACCAACATCACCGACGGGCGATATACGTACTTTCGCTATCCGGAAAACATGGCTGAGCAGGACCTGTACGAATACACCTTGATGCCGATGCACCAAAAATCTCTGTTCCCGGTCGAGGAGCTGCGCCGCGCGACCCTGGTGAATGACTTCGGGTTCACGCAAGGGGTGCCGCTCCTCAAGGTTCCGGCGCGCAGAAACCTCAAAGGCCAGCCGGTCGGCCACCTCGGGCAGGGCGGCGGCTACGAGGATACGACCACTGTGCTCTACGATATCGAGAAGGATTACACGCAGCAGCGGCCGTTTCGCGACGCAGAGATCGAGGCGCGGCTGCTCGGGCTGATGAGGGATCTGATGATTGAGAACGAAGCGCCACCCGAAGCCTTCGCCAGACTCGGACTTGAGGTGCCTGCGCGCTGAGAATCGCGGCCGTTGAGCGGCGGCGAGCCCGGCGGGTGCACGCGTGTGCGATCATCGGGTTTCCGCGGAGGGGATCGTCATGAAGCGCACCGGGTTGGTCCCTTCGATTGCCCGGGGATGCCTTGGGGTCTTCGGGTGGCGCGCCGTCGGGGAGCGTCCGGAAGCGGCGAGGTATGTGCTGATCGCCGCTCCTCACACCAGCAATTGGGATTTTCCGTTGATGCTCCTGTGCGGCATGGCGCTCGGCGTATGGCCGGCGTGGGTGGGCAAGCACACGCTGTTCCGGCCGCCGTTCGGCTGGCTCATGCGCTGGCTGGGCGGAATCCCCGTGGAACGCGCGGCCCCGCACCACATGGTCACCCAGCTTGCCGCCGAGTTCACGGCGCGCGAACGCCTTGCGCTCGCGATGCCGCCAGAAGGCACGCGATCGTTCGCCCCACACTGGAAAAGCGGGTTCTACCACGTTGCCACCACGGCGCACGTGCCGATCGCGCTGGGCTACCTCGATTACGCGCGCAAGGAGGGCGGCATCGGCGCGCCGATCCTGCCCAGCGGGGACCTGCACGCGGACATGGACCGGATTCGCGCCTTTTACGCGGACAAGACTGGGCGCCACCCGGAGCTGCAGGGCCCGATCCGCCTGCCGGCGGAGGACGAACGCTAGGCGCGCTCCTCGCGGCCGAGGTCGCTGGCGTACTCGTGCGCGCCGGTATTGACGAGGCTCAGACGCAATTCCACCGGGGTGTCGCGGTAGGTGAGCGCGGTGCGATTGATCGCCAGCAGGGGCGCTCCTTTCCTCACCTGCAGCAGTTTCGAGGCATCGGTGTCCGCGAGCACGGCCGACAGGCGCTCGCTCGAGCGCAGCACATTGATGCCGTAGCGTGTCTGGTACAGGTGGTAGATCGTGTTGTCGCGCGCCGTGAGGATTTTTTCGGTGAGGTCGGGAAACTGGGCCTGCGGCAGCACGATATCGTCGAGGATCACCGGGCGACCCGACAGCGAGAGCAGGTTGCGGATGCGCAGCACGGGGTCGCCGGCGGCGAGCGCGAGGCGTTGCGCCTCCCCGGCCGCGGCCTTGCCGCGCCGGAACGAAAGGGTCCGGGTAGTGGGGTATTCCTTGGCCCCGTCGCGGCCGACGATGTGGAAGAAATGAAACATCAGACGGTTGGCGTTGTGCGTGGCAACAAAAGTGCCCCGGCCCTGGTGACGCGTGACGATGCGCTCGGCCACCAGCTCGTCGATGGCCTTCCTGAGCGTGCCGATCGACACGTTGTAGCGCTGCGCGAGCCGGGTCTCGGAAGGCAGCGCCGCGCCGGCCGGCCACTCGCCCTCGATGAGGCTTTGTGTAAGCAGTCGCTTCACTTCGCGGTACAGCGGCTGGAATTCGCTGCTGCCCGCGGCGAAGCCCGGTTCGATGGCCTGGTTCATGGCGCGCAATCTACCATGCGATTCATTCAGGTCATATAGTTGACTCGGCTCCGGCGGCGAGGCTAGACTGGCCCCTCTTCATCCAGCCAACAGCGGAGAACCGCAATGATTCATTTTGTCGTGCACGACGAGGGCGACGGCGTAGGCGTCGTCGTAGTCGAGGGCATCAAAACCGGCCAGACACTGATCGGCTGGATCATGGA
>JANNWA010000301.1:0-2387 GCA_031408275.1 Pseudomonadota bacterium | reverse complement strand
CATCGGCTGGCGGCCGATCTGCACGGTGTAGTAGTCGCCTGGCTTCTTCACCTGCGTCTCGTGCCCGCAATAGATCCAGACCGTCTCGTGGATGCGCTCCATCTCGAGGTCGAACAGTTGCTCGTCGGTGTAGACCGACTTGTGGACGCGGTCGGGCTCGACCAGCCTGGAAACGGGGATGTTCTCGCGCAGCATTGCGTTCTCCTGGGCAGCTGAATTGACGAAAAGATACCATGCAGGGATGAACGCAGGGATGAACGCAGCGAACCACCTGTCCACGGACGTCCTGGTGATCGGCGCCGGCGGCGCCGGGATGTATGCCGCCTTGGAGGCCGCTCGCGGCGGCGCGAAGGTCATCCTTGCCGACCGCAGCCTGATCGGGCGCGGCGGCGCGACCATCATGGCGCAGATGACCGTGGCGGTTGCGGTGGGCGAACAGGAGCCCGACCACTGGGAGCACCACCTGGCGGACACGCTCGCCGCCGGCCGTGGCCTGTGCGATCCGGCGCTGGCGCGGCTGCTGTGCGAGGAAGGCCCCGAAGTGATCCGCGAGATGGATGCCTGGGGCGTGGGTTGGGCCCGCGAGGATGGGCATATGAAACAGGCGCACGCGCCGGGCCACGACCGGCCGCGCTGCGTGTATGTGGATTTCCTCAACACCGGTCCTGCCGTATCCAAGACGCTGCGCACGCGGTTGATCCGCACACCGGAGATCCGCCGGGTGGGCGACCTGCTGGTGAGCGAGCTGATCGTGCGCAATGGGGAGTGCGTCGGCGCGGTAGCGCTGCACCTCCCGACGGGCGAGCCCATCACCATCGCGGCGGCGGCGACGGTGGTGGCCACGGGTGGGCTCACGCGCATGTACCAGAGGAACAGCGCCTCGGCCAACATGAGCGGCGACGGCTATGCGCTGTGCCATGCGGCCGGCGCGGAACTGATCGACATGGAGTTCGTGCAGTTCTTCCCCATCGGTCACCTGGCCCCGAGATTGATCGGCATGGACCCCATCATGTGGGACCCGTTCCGCTACAAGCTCGGCGGGCGCCTGCTCAACGGCGCGCTCGAGGAGTTCGTGCACAAGTACGGCGCGACCGACGAAGGCAGGTACGTCGTCACGCGCGACCTCGCCACCTACGCCATCATCAAGGAAGTCGAGGCCGGGCGCGGTTCGCCGCACGGCGGTGCGTGGCTGTCGTTCGAGCATTGCAGCGAGGCGCAATTGCGCGCCGCCGGCGGCCCGGTGATCGACCGCCTCGCAAAGAACGGCATCGACCTCACCAAACAGGCGATCGAGGTCGCGCCGATCGCGCACTACCACATGGGCGGCGTGAGGTCGGACACCTCCATGGCCACGCGCGTGCCGGGGCTCTACGTCGCGGGGGAGGCGGTTGGCGGCGCGAACGGCGCGAACCGGCTGTCGGGTAACGCGATCACCGAGGCGCTGGTATTCGGGCGCAAGGCCGGAAAGAGCGCTGCAGAGTGGGTCGCGGGACAGGGTGCGGCGCGTGTCAATGAGTCCGCTTTCAGCGAATCCGTGTCGCACCTCGTTGGCGGGCACGATGCGCCGCAACCGAACCCGGCCGGGATGATCGAGGAATTGCAGGCGCTGATGCAGGAGGACGTGGGGCCTTTTCGAACCGCTGCCGGCCTCGAGCGCGCGCTCGGCCGCATAGAGGCGATGCAGGGCGGACTTCCCGCGATGAAACCACGGGCGGGCAAGCCCTACGACACCGCGCTCGCCGACTGGCTGGACCTTTCGGTCATGCTGCGCGTCGCAAAGTACGTGGCGGGATCCGCGCTTTCCCGCACCGAAAGCCGCGGCGCGCACCAGCGCGAGGATTTTCCCGGCATGGATCCGGAGTGGCAAAGAAACCAGGTGATCGCATGAGCGCGGTAGTCACACTTAAAATAAAGCGCGGCGGCGCGGGCGAGGCGCAGCGCTACGAAACCCACGAAGTGCCCTTCGATCCGGGGCAGTCGGTGCTCGACGCCCTGCGCTGGATCCGCGCGCATCGCGACCCGACGCTCGCGATCCGCTATTCGTGCACCAGCGCGAATACCTGCAAGGAATGCATGGTGAGCGTGGACGGCAAGACCGTCTACGCCTGCACGGCGCGCCTTGAAGGCCGTGAAATGCGCGTCGAGCCGCTCCCGAACAAGGCGCTGATCCGCGACCTCGTCACCGAAATCGCGCCACCCGACGAGCGGTTGTAGGAAAGGAACCTCCCGCATCGGCACTTCCACTCCCCGGCCATCCGCGCCCGGCCTGTCGGGCAGGCGCTGGGCCGCGCTGGCCATGATGTTCCTCATCGGGCTGGCGGCGGCCATGCAGATGCAGTCGGTGCAGGCGCTGGCGCCCTTCCTGGTCGCGCAGGTGGGGCTCTCGT
>JANNWA010000300.1:0-4894 GCA_031408275.1 Pseudomonadota bacterium | reverse complement strand
CAGCGGCGACGTGCCGCAGATTCCCGCCAACATCCTGCTGGTGAAGAACATCGACATCATCGGCTTCAACTTCGGGCTCTACCTGGGCTGGACGCCAGACGATGAACGCAAGCGCTTTGCCGATCGCCTGCGTGAATTGATGCAGGTGCTGTGCCGGGGCATCGTCGCCGGTGATTTTCGCCCGGTCACAAGCACGAGTTTTCCGCTCGCGCGTTATCTCGAGGCCTTTGACGCGCTGGTGCAGCGCCAGTCGGTGGGGCGTGTGGTTCTGAAAATCGCGGCGTGAGGCCGCGCTGCGGGCGTGGAGCCTACATACAGCTGGCGCCCCCGGATGCTTGTTGCCACCGGCAACGCGCCGGATGACGCTGTGGTGCAGGAAAAGATGCGGCAGGATGCCCAAGGCCTTGGGTTGCGCATAGTTCTCGGCCGGGTCATTCAGGGCGCCGATCCGGCCCCGGGCATAAAGGTGTTACGCAAGCCAGGCGGCCCCTTCCGCATACAAATGTGCCAGCGCCTCGCTGTTGGGCGTGGGCAGTCCCTGCGTCACCGTCATCCCGCCACTGGCCTGCACGTAGGCCAGGTGCCGGTAGCCCTCGGGATAGCGCGCCAGTTCCGCCGGATCCAGTTTAAGGACGCACGAAGGGTCGAGCGGGTCGAGACGGTCTTTTTCGTATATCGGTGTGCGGATGGCGATCTTCCAGCGCCCGCCGTCGCGCACGAGACGGTCGTGGAAGCGGCCATAGCAGGTGACATCCACCTCGTGACCGGCGAGCGGCGCGCGTGCCAGCAGCATCATGCGGGTCTCGGCGACGGCGCGGTCGCCGTTCAGGTCGACGGTGGCCGCACCGATGAAATGCTGCGCGCGGGCGCCCTTGCGCGCGGCTTCCATTGAACGGCGCACGAATTCGTCGGCGCTACCCACAAACCAGGTGGTGTGCATGATGCCGTCGGTGGTGAACATCGCGCGCAGCTCATCCCAGCGGCCGACGTCGCGGGCGAGGCCCCATCGCTGCACCAGGTCGGTGATGGCGGTACGGTCGAGGAGTTGCGCGATGTCTGTCATGGTCAGTCTGCCTTGATGCCTGCCTGGCGCAGGAAGGTAGTCCAGCGATCGACCTCGTCGGCCACGAACCGGGCGGTCTCCGCAGGCGTCTGCGAGATGGCACGCCAGCCACCGGTTTCGAGGCGCTTTCTGGCTTCCGCCTCGTCGACAGCTTTTTTGAGGGTGGCGCGCAGGCGTTCAATCACCGGTGCGGGTGTCCGGGCTGGTGCGAATAGCCCGATCCAGCTGTCGATCTCCAGCCCCTCCAGGCCGGCTTCGCGGCCAGTCGGTACATTCGGCAACAGGGCGTCACGTTGCGAACCGGAGGTGGTGTAGGCCTTGACCCGCCCGCCTTCCACCAGCGGCCGCGCGGTGGTGGTGTTGTCGAAGAACAGGTCGACCCGGCCGCCGATCACTTCGGTGTAGGCCGCCTGCGCGCCCTTGAATGGCACCTCCAGAATGTCGATCTTGGCCAACCGTTTCAGGAGCACCGCGGAGATGTGCTGTCCCGACCCGGTACCGGCGGTGGCAATGGTCAGCCGGCCCGGGTTGGCGCGCGCGTAGTCGATGACTTCCTTGAGCGTCTTGTCGGGCAGGTCGGGGCGCCCGACCAGGGCGTAGGTGAAGGATGCCACCAGGGCTACAGGTACGAAGTCGGCGGCGCTGTATCCGGGTTTGCTGAACATGACAGGGTTGAACGCCATGTTGGCCAGTCCGCCAACCACCAGGGTGTAGCCATCCGGCGCCGAGGTGGCGACCGATTGCGTGCCGGCCAGCGTGCCGCCGCCGGTCCGGTTGTCGACCACCATCGGCTGACCAAGTCCCGGACTCATGCGGTCGGCCAGCAGGCGGCCGATGAAGTCATAGCCACCGCCGGGCGGGCTGGGTACGACGATGCGCACCGGCCGCTCGGGGTAGGCTTGCGCGAATGCCGGGGACGGGGCGGATGGCAGCCACGCCAGCGAGGCCGCCAGCAGTAGCGAACGAGTTTGATGCATCCGGAATCCAGGCTGGCTCACGCCGGCACCGGGTGACGCAAGGGCGCCACCGGCTGGTGCACCGTGCGGATCATGAAGGCGGACTCCGGCTCGCCGGCGCGCAGTCGGGCGAGCCATTGGTCCGGATCGAATTCCACGCCGATCGGGTTCTGCGCGAAGCCCGGACCTTCCATGAATGCGGCGGCCTCCGCGAGGCTGCAGGCGTCAACCTGGAACTCCATGCGGTTGCCGTCGGGGTCGCCGTAGTACAGCGAGATGGTGAGGCCGTGGTGCAGGCACCAGTAAGGCGTGACGCCCATGTCCTTCAATTGGGCATAGTTTTCGAACAGCTCGTGCATCGATTTGAATGTATAGGCCACATGGTCGACGCCGACTACGTCGCTGCGACCCTGCGGGGCGTCGGGTGCGAACATCGACATGTTGAGGAAGGCCATGCGATGGTGCTCTTCGTCATAGGTGACGAAGGCGATGCCGGGGCTGCGGTGCTGGATCTGCGCGTCGAACACCTTCTGATACCAGGCGATCATCTCGTCGAAGCGAAAGGTGCGATAGACGACATGGGCAAACTTGGCGGGGCGGATACGCGGCATGCGGTTCTCCTTGGTGGGTGGGAAAAGGGTCAGCGGGCAAGTGCGGGTTCATTGGTCGCGACGCCCACCGGCAAATGTCCGGTGATGCGCGCGAACAATGCAGCGGCGTCGTCCGGAATGGCGCTGCCACGCCATGCGACATGCTGGTCGGGCCGGAGCAAAGTGTACGGTGCCTGGTAAAGATCGGCCAATGCGGCCTCATGCGGCTGGATGACCGTCAGCGGGACGCCGGTCGCGCGTGCCGCCGCGGCAGCGGCCACCAGCGCGGCGGCGTCGGCGCCGGCGGTTGCAAGCAGCGTGAAACCGCTGCCGAAATGGTCGTACAGCGAACTGCCGTCATGCAGCCAGGCGTGGGGCGCCAGACAGCCCGGGTGGGCGGATGGCCGGTAGTTGATGAAGTCGCGCGCCGGCGGACGGCTGCCATCGTCGACGATCACGCCAGACCCTTCGTAGCGATAGCCGAGGGTGACGCCGAGGGTATAGAACTCGCGCATCTTCGCCGCCTGCACCCGGGCGCCGACCTCCCGCCGCAGGCCCTCACCGGCCATGCCCTCGTCTTCAAGACCCGGGCACCACAGATCGTTGCCCAGGTGGGCGTGGTTGGCCACTGCCTCGTCCATCACGAAGTTGTGGACAGGCCTGCGCTCGGCTTCGTAGCTGTCCAGCAGCGCCGCGCCGCCCCAGCCCTGCAGCCGGGCCGCGATTTTCCAGCCGAGGTCGACACCGTCCGCCACGCCCATGTTCATGCCGTAGCCACCGAACGGAGGATGCAGGTGGCAGGCGTCGCCGATCAGGAACGCGCGCCGGTCGCGATAGCGGTTGGCGATCAGGCGGCTGGCGGTCCATTCGTCCGAACTGAGCACCTGGTAGTCGAGCGCGATGCCGGTGGCGCGGGCGATCAGCGCGGGGGCGTCGTCCAGGCTGAATTTCACTCCTGGTGGCAACTGGGTCGGCATGAAGTACCAGATGTCGTCGCAGTCCATCGGTCCGGTCACGCTCGGCACGTCGGCATTGACCTGCCAGTACATGATCGCCGGGCCATGGCGGTGCGCCTGTGCCAGCCCCGGCGCGCGGAACACGATGTTGTAGTTGCGCGACAGCCCGTGGGTGCCCGACATCTCCGCGCCGATCAGTGAACGCACTGAACTGCGCGCGCCGTCGGCGCCGACCAGATAGTCGCTCACGACCTCGAATTCGCGGTCCTGCCCGAGGTCACGCACACGCGCGTGCACCGCGCCGGCGGATTGTTCGAATGAGGCCAGCTCACACTTGAACCTGATGTCCACACCGGGCAGGCTTTGCGCGTGCGCGCGCAGCACCTCTTCAAGGACGTACTGAGGGATCCATTGCGCATGCTCGGAGTACAGGGGGTTGCGGCCGGGCGCGCAATACAGCGCGTTGTCGAAGCGCGTGATACCGGGCCCGCCAAGCCGGGTGACGAAGCTCACGTTCGACGGGTAGTCCACCCCCAGCGGCGATGCTGCGCGCAGGCGGTCGGCGATACCCCAGCGGCGCAGGTGCTCGCGGGTGCGCACATTGGTGGTCTTGGCGCGGGGCGCGTAACCGACCCGGTCGTTGCGTTCGATGACCAGGCAGGGCACGCCGCGCTGCCCGAGCTCGATGGCCAAGGCCAGCCCGGCCGGACCGGCGCCGACGATCAGGACACGGGGGGCGCCTCGCTTGTTGGTCGTGTTCATTTTGCTGATGTTTGCATGGTGGTGGTGCGGCTTAGTCAGCAGTGATCTTCGCGTCACCGATTACTTTGCGCCAGCGCGCCAGATCGGAACGCAAGAGAACGCCGAGCTGTTCCGGCGTGCCGGTTTGAATCGCCATACCATGGGCGGCTATCTGCTCGCGTACCTCGGGCATGGCCAGGACCGCGCTCAGGTCCTGGTGCAATTTGGCGATAACGGCGGGCGCGATCCTGGCAGGCGCGAAAACGGCATACCAGGCGTCCATCGCGTCGAGGAAGGCCGCGTTCTGTTCGCGGAAGGTCGGTGTGCCGGGCGCCAGCGGTGAGCGCTCACCGGTAATGCCCAGCAACTTGAGCTTGCCGCCCTTGATCTGCGGCAGGGTCGAATGCAGGCTGGCGAACATCACCTGTACCTGCCCGCCCACCAGGTCGGTGGTCGCGCCGGCGATGCCCTTGTAAGGGACATGCGTGAATTCGACGCCGGCCTGCTGCTTGAGCAATTCCATGGCCAGGTGATGCGGGGTGCCGTTGCCGGGCGATGCGTAGTTGATTCGGCCGGGCTGCGCTTTCG
>JANNWA010000299.1:0-2355 GCA_031408275.1 Pseudomonadota bacterium | reverse complement strand
CCTGCATCGAGCCAGAGCGGTACGGCCACCCCGCACAACAGAAAGCCCACGCCCCCGCCGGCGAAGTAGATCGCAATGGTGGTGGGTGCCATATGCGGCCGCTCAGGCAGGACGTTCCCCGACAAGGCGCCGCCGCTGATGAAGGCGGCCGCGCCCGCCACGCCCGACACCAGCCGCCACACCCCCAGCCAGGCCAGGTCGCGCGTCATGCCGGTGGCCAGGATCGCCAGCGCGGTGACCAGCACGCCGCCGATGAACAGGCTGCGGTTGCCGGTGGCGCGGATCACCAGACGGGTGAGCACGGCACCTGCAAGGTAGCCAATGGCGTTGGCGGTGTTGAGCCATCCGGCCTGGGCGTAGGTCCACGACAGTTCGGCGCGCATCGCCGGCAGCACCAGCGCATAGGCAAAGCGCGCGAACGAATTCGATACCGTCACGCCCAGGGAAAGGCAGAACGCCAGCAGGTATGCGCGCGCCATCAACGTCGTTCCCCGGATTGAGTTTCCTATTGCCTGCGTCGGCGCGCTTAATCGGCTTTGATATCCCTCAGCTCCAACCAGAAGGGGCCGGATTGCTTGTCCGATATCAGTATGCCAACGTACTGCACGTCAACGAACCGCACGACCGGCGCCGCAACTGCGCGGCCCCGGAAAACAGCCGCGAAATCGGCCGGTACAAACCGCAGCGTTTGCCATTCGCCCGGCGCAACGAACGCCGCCTGGTATTGCGCTGTGCTGGTGCTGTCGTCAAGCTTGAGGATCAGTTTGTAGCGTTGCCCATCGCCACGCACTGTCGCCAGCAGCCCTGCCGACTCCACGGGAAACCTGACCGGCCCCCGGAAGGAGGCGAAGCCGCCGTTGTTCTCGAGTGACACCTCGCCTTCGAATCGCATGCCCGCGGCCGTTTGGCCGAGCCGCGAAGTCGATACGCCACCCATGACGGCATCGTTGACGACCCTGAAGTCCCGCACGACTTCCGGACGGGAAAAATCGAGCAACGGCGGGCCGGCATGTGCGGATGGCATAAGCGTCAAGGTCGCTGTAATGGCAAGCGTCGTCAACCAGAAAAAGCGCGAGGCCCGGCGCACGAGCATGCCCTGGGCAGTTCTCACGGGCTCGCCTCCGGCCCGGGCAATTCGATGCCCTCCGCGATCGCCACGCGCTCCAGAGCCTGCTCCATGATGGAGCGCGCCAGCCCGGCAGCGCGCTGCAGTTCGAGGTGCAGGACCACATCGGCGGGGCTGCGGCTCGCGCATTCCGCGCTGTAGCGCTCGAACCCCCCCAGGTCCAACACCAGGTCGACGATGTGCTTCGGGCACTCGCACTCAATGGTGCGGGATGCGCTCGAAAGCTCGGCGAGGAATTGCTCTTCGAACCTGGGCGGCCGCGGCTGGGCAGCCGCCAGAAAGCGCAGGTGTTCGCCAGCATCGAGACGGGGTTGGCGCAGGAGGCCGAGGCAGATGGCCTCGATCTCCGCAGGATCCATTGTCGCCCGCGCCACCGCGTGGCCGGCCACGCGCATGCGCCTGACCATTGCGCTGGGCGCGAAGCGATACAGCACGATCGCACTTTGCGCGCCGCAGGCGGCTTTGATCGCCGCAACCCGCCCCACATCGGCATCGCTCATGCCGGGCAGGTCGATGATCGCGATGTCCGCATTGACGTCCTTCAGGGCAACAACAGCGTTCGCCAGATCGGCGCAGCTCCCCGTGACTCTGAGCGCGCCACCCGAGAGGGCCTTGATGAATTGTTCACCAACCATCAGGGGGCCGACCAATGCGACCCTGCCCTCGCGGCGTTCCCCGGCGTCCGCCCTGCCGGCGCGAGTGTCATGCAACGACCAGGTTGCGGCCTGCATGGCCAGTAGCTCGTCGGTGCCGAGCGAGGCGATGGTGCCGATCGGATGGCCCATGTCCACCAGCTGCTTGATCATCCCCAGCCGCCGGATGTCCGCCAGCGAGTAAAGCCGTTGCCGGCCTGCGCTCAGCTGCGGGCCGATCACCGAGTAGCGGCGCTCCCAGATGCGCAAGGTGTCGACGGGCACTCCGGAGAGCCGCGCAGCCACTCCGCTTCGGTATACGCCCGCAGTCTGGTTCCCGGCGCTCATAAGGTCGCTTCCATGTTGGATCCCCATGCCTATGAAAAATTTCAGCTTTGTTGGCCAATTCTCCCATTCTAACTTAAATGAAACGATATTGAAACGCTATTGTTTATTTTTTTCGATACAAATACAGACAATATCGAGTAATGTCCGCTTCGTTGTTGCAAAGTTGACCCTCAAATAACGTAGTTCATATTTAACCAACTGAAATTAAAGGATTTTAAACGTGAAAAAAGCTCTGCTTGGAATGGTTGC
>JANNWA010000298.1:0-26550 GCA_031408275.1 Pseudomonadota bacterium | reverse complement strand
AACTACATTTCGCACGGCATCACCAAGACGCCGCTGCCGCAGTCGGGCAAGTCCGAGCAGGAAGCCGAGCAGGAAGGCCAGGCCGAGACCGCCAACAGCCCGCTCGACAACTACACCCAGAACCTCAAAGCGCAGGCGCTGGCCGGCAAGATCGACCCGCTTATCGGCCGCGACAAGGAGCTCGAGCGCGTCATCCAGACCCTGTGCCGGCGGCGCAAGAACAACCCGCTGCTGGTCGGCGAGGCCGGCGTGGGCAAGTCCGCGATCGCCGAGGGCCTCGCCCGCCGGATCGTGGAGAACAACGTGCCCGAGCTGCTCGAAAAGAGCACCGTGTACTCGCTCGACATGGGCGCGCTGCTGGCCGGGACCAAGTACCGCGGCGACTTCGAGCAACGCCTGAAGGCCGTGCTCAAGCAGCTCGTCGACAACCCGCACGCGATCCTGTTCATCGACGAGATCCACACCGTCATCGGCGCGGGCGCTGCCTCGGGAGGCACGCTCGACGCGTCCAACCTGCTCAAGCCCATGCTGTCCAACGGCCAGCTCAAGTGCATCGGGGCCACGACTTACTCCGAGTACCGGGGCGTGTTCGAGAAGGACCACGCCCTGTCGCGGCGCTTCCAGAAAGTCGACGTCAACGAGCCCTCCGTCGAGGAGACCGTGGAGATCCTCAAGGGCTTGAAATCCCGCTTCGAGGCGCACCACGGCGTCAAGTACACCGCCACCGCGCTGACCACGGCCGCCGAGCTCTCCGCGCGCCACATCAACGACCGCCACCTCCCGGACAAGGCGATCGACGTGATCGACGAGGCCGGCGCGGCGCAGCGCATCCAGCCCAAGTCCAAGCAGAAGAAGGTCATCGGCAAATCCGAGATCGAGGACATCGTCGCCAAGATCGCGCGCATCCCGCCGCGCAGCGTCTCAGTGGACGACCGCGGCGCCCTCGCCAAGCTCGACCGCGACCTCAAGGCCGTCGTGTTCGGGCAGGACAAAGCGATCGAGGCGCTGTCCTCCGCCATCAAGATGGCGCGCTCGGGCCTGGGCAACCCGCAAAAGCCGATCGGCAGCTTCCTGTTCAGCGGGCCCACCGGAGTGGGCAAGACCGAAGTCGCACGCCAGCTGGCCTATTGCCTGGGCATCGAGCTGATCCGCTTCGACATGTCCGAATACATGGAGCGCCACGCGGTGTCCCGCCTCATCGGCGCGCCGCCGGGGTACGTCGGCTTCGAGCAGGGCGGCCTGCTCACCGAGCAGATCTCGAAAAAGCCCTATTCGGTGCTGCTGCTCGACGAGATCGAAAAAGCGCACCCGGACGTATTCAACATCCTGCTCCAGGTCATGGACCACGGCACGCTGACCGACAACAACGGGCGCAAGGCCGATTTCCGCAACGTCGTCATCGTAATGACCACCAACGCGGGCGCGGAGATGCTGTCGAAGAATTCCATGGGCTTTACCGCGAACAGGGAATCCGGCGACGAGATGGAGGCGATCAAGCGGCTGTTCACGCCCGAATTCCGCAACCGGCTGGACGCGACGATCTCCTTCGGGGCGCTGGACCACGACATCATCATGCGCGTGGTGGACAAGTTCCTGATGCAGCTCGAGGAGCAGCTCCACGAGAAGAAGGTCGAGGCGAGTTTCACGCCCAGGCTCAAGGAACACCTGGGCAAGAAGGGGTTCGACCCCCTCATGGGCGCCCGCCCGATGGCGCGCCTCATCCAGGACACGATCCGTCGCGCCCTTGCCGACGAGCTGCTGTTCGGCAAGCTCGCGGGTGGCGGCAAGGTGACGATCGACGTGGACGATGCGGGAAAAGTGGTGCTGCGCTTCGAAGAGGAACCCGCGGTCGTCGCCTGACGCTCGCCCGCCCGGACAAAACCGCGGCGTGTCGCGGTTTTTTTTCGTCCTGGCGGGGGCGCCGTGTCCGTACCGAATCGCGCCTTGACACGGCGCTTTGCTGCGTTGGACACTTGCCGCACCCGGGCACGATGACCCGGGACCCCCACGGGAGGAACGCTGACATGAATCGAACCCTACTCGCACTGGCGCTCGCGGCCCTCTGCTCCTCCGCGCAGGCCCAGCCGGCTGACCCCAACTTCGGACGCAACCTCGCCGCGCCCTGCGCGATGTGCCACGGGACCAACGGCGTGAATGCCGGCGGCCTGCCCAACATCGCCGGCCAGCCCGCGGACCATCTCGCCAAGCAGATGCGCGATTTCCGCGATGGCAAGCGCCCCGCGATGATCATGCACCAGATCTCCAAGGGGTATACCGATCCGCAGATCGACGCACTCGCGGCCTTTTTCGCCGCGCAGAAAGCCAAATAGGGGCCCGGCCATGAACATCCCATTCAGCAGGCGAGAATTCATCAAGCTGGTCGGGGCAGGCGCCGCGGGGACGGCCCTGTCCGGGTGCGCAAGCACCCCGGAAACAAAGAAGCCGATCGCGCGCGTGATCGTCATCGGCGGCGGCTACGGCGGCGCTACGGCGGCGCGTTACATCCGCGCCTGGGGCGGCGGCGCCATCGAGGTCTTCCTGATCGAGCGCAGTACCCAGTTCGTGTCCTGCCCGCTGTCCAACCTCGTGCTCGGCGGTTCGCGCAGGATCGAGGACCTCACCATGGGGTACGGCAAGCTGCGCGACGAAGGCGTGGTGGTCCTGCACGACGAAGTGACGGCCATCGACCCGGGCAAGAAGCGGATTTCCCTCACCAAGATCGCCGACCTGAACTACGACCGCCTGGTGGTTTCGCCCGGCATCGATTTCATGCATGACCAGATCGCGGGCTACGACGCTGAAGCGCAAAAAACCGTGCTGCACGCCTGGAAGGCCGGCCCCGAGACCGTGGCGCTGAGAAAGCAGCTCGAAGCGATGAAGGACGGCGGGGTCGTCGTACTGTCGATTCCCAAGGCGCCCTACCGCTGCCCGCCGGGGCCCTACGAGCGCGTCTCGCAGATCGCGTTCTACCTGAAGCAGGCCAAGCCCAGGTCGAAAATCCTCGTGCTCGACGGCAACGAGGACATCGTCTCGAAGAAGGGCCTGTTCCTCGCGGCCTGGAACGAACTCTACAAGGGACTGATCGAGTACAAGCCCAATAACGAGGTCAAGGAAGTCCTCGCCAAGGCTGGCAGCGTGAAGACGGACTTCGACACCTTCAAGGGCGACGTGCTGAACGTGATTCCGCCGCAGAAAGCGGGCAGCATCGCCGCGCAGGCCAAGCTGATCACCACCAACAACCGCTGGTGCGACGTCGACTGGCTCACGATGGAATCCAAGGCGGTTCCCGGCATCCATGTCCTCGGCGACGCGACGCTCTCGGCTGCCGCGATGCCGAAGTCCGCCAGCATGGCCAACGGCCACGGCAAGATCGCGGCCGCCGCCATCGTCGCGCAGCTCACCGGGCAGCCGGTCAACGCACAGCCGGTGATCGCCAATACCTGCTTCAGCTATGTGAGCGACGCGGAGGCCATGCACGTGGCCTCGGTACACCGCTATGACGCCGAGAAGAAGACGCTCCTGCCGGTCGCGGGTGCGGGCGGCGTATCCGCGAAGCGCAACGAGCTCGAAAAGAGCTACGCGGATTCGTGGGCGAAAAATATTTGGGCGGATAGCCTGGGGTAAGTTAGCCCCTTCCAGGGCTTAGTGCTTGCCTGTACTTCCGAAACCGCCGGCGCCGCGCGCGCTGGCGGCGAAGTCCTCGACCACGTTCCACTCGACCTGCGCCACTGGCACGACCACGAGCTGCGCGATGCGTTCCATCGGGTTGACGGTGAACGCCGCCTGGCCACGGTTCCAGAGCGAGATGAAGATCTGTCCCTGGTAATCGGAATCGATCAGACCGGTGAGGTTGCCCAGCACGATGCCGTGCTTCGCGCCGAGCCCTGAGCGAGGCAGGATGATCGCCGCATAGCCGGGATCGCCGATGTGGATCGCGATGCCTGCGGGCACAAGCTGGCTCGCGCCGGGCTCGAGAATCATGGGCGCCTCGAGGCAGGCGCGCAGGTCGAGGCCCGCAGCGCCGGGAGTGCCGTAGCCCGGCAGGTTGTCCCTGAGGCGCGCGTCGAGGATCTTTACGTCGAGCCGCCGCACGCTCAACGCCTCCTGCGGGAGAGCATCGACGCAAGATGCGCGACGAGTTTCCTCGCCTGCTCCAGCTTGGGGCCGTGCCCGAGCGCGTGCTCGCCCTTGGCGTCGAACAGCGTGATCTCGTTCTCGTCGGCGCCGAGCGCGTGCTGCGCGAGGTTGGCCGCCAGCAGCGGGATGCCCTTTTTCGCGCGTTTTTCCATCGCATGGGCGGCGAGCTTCTCGGTTTCGGCCGCAAAGCCCACGCAGAACGGCCCCTTGGGCAGCTTCGCCACGTAACCGAGGATGTCGGGGTTCTCGACCAACTCGAGCGTCATGCCCTTCTTCTCGCCCTTCTTGATCTTCTGCTTCGACTGGTTCGCCACGCGGTAGTCGGACACCGCGGCCACTGCAATGAACACATCGGCAGACGCAACCGCCTTCTTCACTGCCTCGAACATCTGCTGCGCCGTCTGCACGTCGATCCGCGCCACGCCCGCAGGTGCGGCCAGTGCGGTCGGACCGCTCACCAGCGTGACCCGCGCACCCGCCTCGCGCGCCGCCCGCGCCACCGCATAGCCCATCTTGCCGGAACTCGAGTTCGTGATGCCTCGCACCGGGTCGATTGCCTCCACCGTCGGGCCCGCGGTCACCAGCACGCGCTTGCCGGCCAGCAGCTTGGGCTGGAAGAACGCCTCGATTTCCTCGAAGATTTCCTCCGCCTCGAGCATGCGCCCCATGCCGGTTTCCCCGCAGGCCTGGTCTCCTGCCCCGGGACCGGCGAACAGCACGCCGTCCTTCTTCATCTGCGCAGCATTCCTCTGCGTGGCCGGGTTGTCCCACATCTGGCGGTTCATCGCCGGCGCGAGCATCAGCGGGCAATCGCGCGCAAGGCAGAGCGTGGAGAGCAGGTCGTCCGCCGCGCCGTGCACTGCCCTGGCCATGAAGTTGGCCGAAGCCGGCGCGACCACGATGAGCTGCCGGTCGCGCGACAGTTCGATGTGCCCCATGTTGTCGGGGACGCGCGGGTCCCAGAGGTCGGTCCACACGGTCTGCCCAGACAGGGCCTGCAGGGTCACCGGTGTGATGAAGCGGCAGGCGCTTTCCGTCATCACGACGCGCACGTCATAGCCGGACTTGACCAGCAGGCGCGCGAGCTGCGCCGACTTGTAGGCGGCGATGCCGCCGGTGAGTCCGAGGAGTATGCGTTTCGATGCCATCTTCGCTGTCATCCCTTTCCCGCCGCGTACGTTAAAACGGGAGGGGCATTCTACGGGAAAGAATTCGGCATGGCGATTTCAAACTGGCCGGTCGCCGAGCGGCCGCGCGAACGGCTGCTCGCGCTCGGGGCGGGCGTACTTTCGGACGCGGAACTCGTCGCGCTGCTGCTGAGGAGCGGGATCCGGGGCAAGAGCGCCGTGGAACTGGCGCGCGAACTCCTGAGCCGCTTCGGCGGCCTCGCCGGTCTCCTGTCCGCCGATCACACGGCCCTGCGCGAGGTCAAAGGCCTGGGCAGCGCCAAACTGGCCGAGCTTGCCGCGGTACTTGAACTTTCCCGCAGATCCTTGGGCGAGGAGATGCGTACGCGCAGCGCCCTCACCTCGCCGCAGGCCGTGCGCGACTACCTGCGGCTCGCGCTGGGCGGGCGCGAGCACGAGGTATTCGTCGCGATCTTCCTCGACGCCCAGCACCGCGTCATCTCGGCCGAGGAATTGTTCCGCGGCACCCTCTCGCAGACTAGCGTCTATCCACGCGAGATCGTGAAGGCAGCGCTCAAGGCGAATGCGGCAGCCGTGATCTTTGCGCACAACCATCCGTCCGGAGTCGCCGAACCCAGCCAGGCCGACGAGTTGCTCACCCGCCAACTGAAGGAATCCCTTGCGATGGTCGACGTCAAGGTGCTCGACCACTTCATCGTCGCAGGACGCGCGACGCTGTCCTTCGCGGAGCGGGGATTGATTTAGCGCTGCTGCTTGGGCTGGTCGTCGATATCGATGGTGCGGAAATTCCCGCCGCCGGCCCCGTCTGGCTGCGCCACCGCCTTGGAGAGCAGCTGCGCGATCTCCGGCCGGCTGCGCTCTTTCGCAACGTCCTCGGCAGTGAGCCCCGCGCGGTTCTTCGCCTTGGGGTCCGTGCTGCGCCCAAGGATGAGCTTGACCATGTCCATGTTGCCGGAATCTGCCGCGGCGTGCAGCGGCCGGTTGCCCTTGAGGTCGACGAGGTTCGGGTCCGCACCGCGGTCAAGCAGCAGGCGTCCCGCCTCGACATTTCCCGAAAGGGCCGCCCAGTGCAGCGGCGATTCGCCCTCGTCGTTGCGCGCCTTCGGGTCGGCCCTGGACTCGAGCAGGAACAGCACCAGCACGGCGTCGGTTTGCATGGCGGCCAGGTGCAGCGCCGTTTCGCCGCTGGCCGAGCGAGCGCGCACGGTCGCACCTGACTTCACGATCGCGCGCGCCAGCTCCTTCATGCCCTTCTCGACGGCACGATGCAGCACCGTTTCGCCCGCGGCGTTGCGCGCGTCGAGATTGGGCTTTGCCTGCAGCAGCAGGCCTTCGGCCACCAGTTCCTTGCCCTGATCGATCGCGGCGAACATCCGCCCCTCGACCGAATTCTGCGCCGGCTGCGACCAGGCGCTGCCGCCAATCGCGAGCAACCCGCAAACGAAGATCACGCGCATGCCGTTCATCGTCCCTCCAAGGTACCAGCGAGCACCTCGGCCAGGTGCAGCGTCCGGCGCCCGCCCGACTGCTCGATCTGCTCGCGGCACGAGAACCCGTTTGCGACGATGAGCGTGTCGCTCGCCGCGGCGCGCACTTTCGGCATGAGCACGCTCTCGGCGACCTTCTGCGAGGCCGCATAATGCTCGGGCTTGAATCCGAACGAACCCGCCATACCGCAGCACCCCGAATCGGGCGCCTCGACCTCGTAGCCCGCAGCGGCCAGCAGCCGCAACTCGGGTTGCATCCCGAGCACAGCCTTCTGGTGGCAATGCCCGTGGACCAGCGCGCGGGGCTTGCCAGGCACTTGCGGCGGCCGCCAATCGATGCGCTCCAGGTACTCGGCCAGCGTGAAAGTCTGCTTCGCCAAACGTTGTGCACGCTCGTCGTCAGGAAACAGCTTGCCGAGCTCGTCGCGAAACACCGCGACGCAACTCGGCTCGAGGCCCACCACGGGCACGCCGCTGGAAATGTGCGCGCCGAGCGCCTCGAGGATCCGGCCAAGCGAATCCTTCGCCGCATCGAGGAGGCCGAAGTCGTAGTACGGCCGGCCGCAGCACAACTGCCCGGGCGGAAGGCTCACGCGACATCCCGCAGCTTCGAGGACCTCTACCGCGGCCAGCGCCGTTTCGGGCCGGAAGAAATTGCTGAACGTGTCCGCCCACAGGATCACCGGGTCGCCCCGGCGCACCGAACGCACCTGCTTCGGGTCGCGGCGGCCCGCGTGGAGCGCGCCGAACTGCTCCCTGAACGATTTGCGCGCAAACGCCGGCAGCGAGCGCTCCTGCGCGATCCCGCTCACGGCCTTGGCCAGCGGCGAAAACACCGGCGACTGGGTGAAGAAATTGGCCAGGCGCGCAAATCTGGCCGCGAGCGGCGCCCACTCGCCGATACGCCCCATCGACCACGCCTGCCGCGGCCGCGTGTGCTGCTCGTAATAATGGGACAGGAACTCGGCCTTGTAAGTGGCCATGTCGGTGTGCGTCGGGCAATCGCTCTTGCAGCCCTTGCAGGCGAGGCACCAGTCGAGCGCTTCCTTCACCTCCTCGCTCTGCCAGCCGTCCTTGATGACCTCTCCCTGCAGCATCTCGAACAAGAGGCGCGCCCTCCCGCGCGTGGAGTAGCGCTCCTCGCCCGTGGCCCGGTAACTGGGGCACATCGTCCCGCCCGAGGCCGCGCGGCACTTTCCCATGCCCACGCAATGCTCGGTCGCGCGCGTGAAGCCGTCGCCCACATCGCTCTTGAAAGCAAAGCGCGTCGCGAACGTGATCGGCTTGTAAGACGGTCCCTGCCGCAGGTTCTCGTGCGCCGCGTTCACCGGCCCCTGCGCGTTGACCAGCTTGCCCGGGTTCATGCGGTTGTCCGGGTCCCAGATCGCCTTGAACTCGCGGAATGCGCCCATCAGTTCCTCGCCGTACATGGCCGGCAGGAACTCCGCCTTGGCCTGCCCGTCGCCGTGCTCGCCGGAGAGCGACCCGCCGTACTTCACGACGAGGTCCGCCGCCTTCTGCAGGAACCCGCGCCACTGCGCGATCCCCTCGGGGCTGCGCAAATTGAACGTGATCCGCGCATGGATGCAGCCGTCGCCGAAATGGCCGTAGAGCGAGGTCCTGTAGCCGCACGCGTCGACCAGGGCCTGGAACTCGCGCAGGTAGTCGCCGAGGCGCAGCGGGTCCACCGCAGCATCCTCCCAGCCCACCACCGGATCCGGGCCGCGATCGGCCGCGTTCGCGCCCAGCGACAGCGCAGTAGCGGAGGCGCCGGTCTCGCGGATGGTCCACATGCGCTCGATCGTCGGCTTGTCCTCGATCAGCCAGGCGCTCGGCTTCGGGTTCCTGCCGGCCACCGCATCCATGAGCCGGCGCGCCTGCACCGCCGCCGCTTCTATCGTGTCGGCGCCGAACTCGACCATCAGCCAGGCCGTGCCCTCGGGCAGAAGGCCGATGTCGTCGAGCTTGAGGCGCCGCTCACGCAGGCCGCCGATGATTTTCTCGTCCAGCCCCTCGCAGGCAATGGGGCCCGCCTCGAGGATGACCGGCACGATGTCTCCCGCGGCGTAGATGTCGGGGAAGCCGAGAATCAGCACCACGCGCGCGGCCGGGTTGGTGACGAGCCGGGTAACCGCCTGCAGCGTTACAGCGCAGGTGCCTTCCGATCCGACCAGGGCGCGCGCCACGTTGAAACCGTTCTCCGGAAGCAGCTGATCGAGGTTGTAGCCCGAGACGCGGCGTTTTATTTTCGGGAACTTTGCACGGATCAGGTCGGCGTACTTGTCGCGCAGGCCCTTCAACTTCGCGTAGATCTCGCCCTGCCGGCCGCCTGCGGCGATGATCGCCGCGAGTTCGGCGTCCGTCGTGGGTCCCGCCCAGAACCGCGCGCCGTCGCAGGTGACGACTTCCAGCGCCTCGATGTTCTCCACCGTCTTGCCGGCCATCACCGAATGCGCGCCGCAGGAGTTGTTGCCGATCATGCCACCCAGCGTGCAGCGGCTGTGCGTGGCCGGGTCCGGGCCGAAAGTGAGGCCGTGCTTTTCAGCCGCCGCCTTCAGTGCATCGCACACCGCGCCCGGCTGGACGTGCGCCGTGCGCGCCGCCGGGTCGACCGACACGACGTTGCCCATGTACTTGGAAAAATCCAGCACGACCGCGACGTTGACGCACTGCCCGCATTGCGAGGTTCCGCCCCCGCGTGGCAGCAGCGGCGCGCCGTACTCGCCGCAGACGCGCAGCGCCGCGACCACGTCGTCCGCGGTCTTCGGCAGCACCACACCGATCGGGATCTGGCGATAGTTGGACGCATCCGCGCTGTACACGGCGCGGCTGCCGGCATCGAATCGCACCTCCCCTGAGATCGCCGAAGACAGCGCCGCGGCGAGGGCCTGGGCCTGGTCGGCACGGAACACGGATTGCGTTGCTGCGCTCATGGAGGGGCGCATTCTAGCCGATGCAACTGGCGCCCCCGGGCGGCGGTTCAGCCTGCCAGGGTGGCCGGATCGATCTCCTCGATCAGGGGCGGCAACGGGCATTCGAGCACCGCGCCGATGAGGCGCATGAGCTCTGCCTCCATCAACCGGATGGTCCCGTCCGCGGAGACGGTGGCGAAGAGCGCCTTCACCAGGATCGCCTTGGCGAGCGGGGCCACCTCCGTCAGGTTGGCGAGAGACGCGCCGGCCGAAGCGAGCGAAAACTCGGCCCTCGGCAGCAGCCGCGCATCGGCCATGCCGGCGACATTCGCTCCCGCGCCGAACGCCGCCTCGACCTCGCGATCCAGGGCCGGGTCCGCACCCGGCTTGCGTCCCGCATAGGCGACGAGGGACAGGAGCAGGACCGCATCCACGCGCAGCGACTGCAGCGATTTCGTCTTGGCCGCCCCCGGCTTCGCGCGCGGCGCGAGTTGCGCCTTCACCAGCGTCAGCACCACGAACTCGTGGAGAGAAACCCGGCGGTCGGCGTGGATTGTCGCCTCGAGGGCCGCGACCAGCCGACCCTTGTCGTCTGCCGTGCCCGCCTTGATGG
Source organism: Pseudomonadota bacterium (assembly GCA_031408275.1). Classification (GTDB taxonomy): domain Bacteria; phylum Pseudomonadota; class Gammaproteobacteria; order Burkholderiales; family SG8-39; genus SZAS-79. Next base: position 16,253 of record JANNWA010000298.1, on the reverse strand, counting down.
CGGGCAGGCAGAGGTCGATCAGCGTCAGGTCGAACCCGCGGCCGAGCCGCGAGAGCATCGGCACCATCCCTTTCGAGCGCGCGGCCATCGCGTCCTGGCCGAGTGCGCGCACCGCTGCGACCTGCGCTTCCAGCACCTCCGCCTTGGGCGCGAGGAGCAACGCGACCATCGCCGCACTGGCTCCCGCCACTTCGTTCATCGCCTCCCGCAACTCCGGCGGCAGCCGCCCAAGGAGCCGGACCGCGTAGTTCACTTTGCCGGCATCCAGCGTGCCGACGAGCTTCGCGCTCTCGCCGGCGGAACGGCCCCAGGCGGTTCCGGCGTCGCTCACGCGCTGCCCGTCCGACGCCGGCGCTCCGGCAAACCCGGACGCGGCCGCATGCCCCGCGGCGGCGGCCGCGTCCGGCCCCGCCGGGTCGCGCGACTGGCGGTAGCGCGTGGGCTGGAACCCCGGACGCACCCGCTTGATGCGATCCTCCAGAGGCGGGTGCGTGTCGAGGAGCCCCCCCATCCAGACCGAGATGCCCTGCCCGAAGTACATGTGGCTCATGTCCTCTGCATAGCGGTTGGCGATCAGCGCGCCGCGGCTGGAGGCACGGATCTGGTCGAGCGCCCCCGCGATGCCGTCCGGGTTGCGCGTGAACTGCACGGAAGAAGCGTCTGCAAGGTACTCGCGCTGCCGCGACACCGCCGCCTTGATCAGGCGCGCGAAGAACATGCCGACGTAGCCGACCACGAACAGCGCGAGCCCAAGGAGGAACAACCCGCCCGCGGCCTTGTTGTCATCGCCCGAGCGCACGTTGCGCATGATGAACGACCCGACGCCGCCGACGAAGACGATGCCCGCCAGCACGCCGATCATCTTGATGTTCAGCCACATGTCGCCGTTCAGGATGTGGCTGAACTCGTGGCCGATCACGCCCTGCAGCTCGTCGCGGCTGAGCGTCTCGAGCGTGCCGCGCGTCACCGCGACCACGGCATTGCTCACGTCGTAGCCGGCCGCGAACGCGTTGATCCCCGGCTCGCCGTCCATGACATATACACGGGGCACGCGCACGCCCGAGGCGATCGCCATCTCCTCGACGACGTTCAGCAGGCGCTTTTCAAGCAGGTCCGGCGTGCTCCTGGAGACCTCGCGCGCGCCGACCATCTCGGCCACCGCGCTGCCGCCCTCGCGCAGCTGCAGGATCTGGTGGAGGCTCACCGCCAGGATCATGACCACGGTGCCGATCGCCCCGAAGGCGTATACGCCGCGAGGCACGGCCTGCAGCATCCCCAGCGGCCCGGTGCCCGGCCTGAATTGCAGCTCGGCGGCGTAGAGATAGGCGATGCCCAGCACCAAGTCCACGGCAAGTACGACGCCGACCACCGCAATCAGGTACAGGACCACCATGACGCGCGTGTTCCTGCGTGCCGCGTCCTGGTGCTGGAAGAAATCCATGGACACGCCGGATCCGGGCCGGATTCCGGCCGGGCTAGAACTTGACCTTCACCGCCTGGCGTTCCTCGGCGCTTTCGGTCGCCTGCAGGAGTTCGGCAGCCTTGAACTGGAAGGAGGAGGCGAAGATCGTGTCAGGAAAGCTCTCGCGCTTGGTGTTGTACTCGGTCACCGCGTCGTTGTAGCCCTGGCGCGCGAAACCGATCTTGTTTTCGGTGCTGGTGAGTTCTTCCTGCACGGCCAGCATGTTCTGGTTGGCCTTGAGGTCCGGATAGGCTTCCGCGAGGGCGAACAGTTTCCCGAGCGCGCCGGAAAGGCCGGCCTCGGCCGCCATCAGCCCCTGGATCGCCGCGCCGTCCGCCGGGTTCGCGGCCGCTTTCTGCGCGGCCGTCGAAGCGCCGTTGCGCGCGGCGATCACCGCCTCGAGCGTGCCCCTCTCGTGGGCCATGTAACCCTTGGCGACTTCGACCAGGTTGGGGATCAGGTCGTAGCGGCGCTTGAGCTGGACGTCGATCTGCGCAAACGCGTTCTTGAAGCGGTTCCGCAACAGGACCAGGCCGTTGTAGATCGACATGGCCCAGACAGCTAACCCAATCACCACCGCCAGAAATATCCATCCTCCCGTACTCATGGCTTCTCCCTTATCGCGTTGGGGTTACCGGGCTAATATACCATCGCGCTTTTCCCCTAGGCGCGCCCCGTGATCCGCCCCATCCCCGTCGAGCGTCACGAATGGCCTGCGCTGGCCGGGTGCTTCGCCTATTTCTTCTGCCTGCTGGCGGGCTACTACATCCTGCGCCCGGTGCGCGACACCATGGGCGTGGCGATCGGCAGCCGGGACCTGCCGCCCCTGTTTACCGCCATGTTCGTCGCGATGCTGGCGCTGGTGCCGCTCTTCGGGTGGCTGTGCGCCCGCCTGCCGCGCGCGCGCCTGCTCCCGCTGCTGTACGCTTTCTTCGCGCTGAACCTCGCCGGCTTCTACGCCGCGATCCAGGCGGGCGTTCCCGCCGCGCGCATCGCCCCCGTGTTCTTCGTGTGGGTGGGCGTCTACAACCTCTTCGTGGTGTCGGTGTTCTGGAGTTTCATGGCCGACCTCTGGTCGAGCGCGCAGGCCGAGCGCCTGTACGGCGCCATCGCCGCCGGCGGAAGCTGCGGGGCCATCGCCGGGCCGGCCCTCACCTCGCTCGCGGCCGAAAGGCTCGGCACCGCCAACCTGCTGCTGGTGTCCGCTGGGTTCCTCGGCGTGGCCATCGCCTGCATCGCGGGGCTCGGACGCTGGGCGAAGGCCTACCCCAGGCCGGCGGCCCCGGACCCGGAGCAGCCCATGGGCGGGTCCGTGCTTGCGGGCATCCGCACCGCCCTCGCCTCGCCCTACCTGCTTGGCGTGTGCGCGTGGCTGCTGTGCTACACGCTGCTGTCGACCACGCTCTACTTCCAGCAGATCGAGATCGTCGGGCGCGAAATTGCCGATCCGGCCGAGCGAACGCGGCTCTTTTCCACCGTGGACCTCGTGGTCAACAGCCTCACGCTGCTCACCCAGATCCTGCTGTTCCCGCGCCTCGTCGCGGGCCTGGGCGTGGGCTGGCTGCTTGCGCTGATGCCGCTGCTGGCCGTGGGCGGGTTCCTGGCCCTCGGCGCGGCGCCGACCCTCGCGGTGCTGCTCGTCTTCGGCGTGGCGCGCCGCGCCGGCGAGTTCGCGATCTCCAAGCCCGCGCGCGAGACCCTCTTCACGGTCGTCCCGCGCGAGGAAAAGTACAAGGCCAAGAACTTCATCGACACAGTCGTCTACCGCGGGGGCGACACGGCGGCGGGCTGGGTCTTCGGCGGACTGCGCTCGTTCGGCCTTTCGCTCTCGTCCATTGCTTTCGCGATGGTGCCGGTGGCCCTTGTCTGGACCGCGGTGAGCCTCTATCTCGGCCGCAAACACGCCAGGCTGCGCTCGCGCGAACGCTAGAATGCGCGGATGGACCCCTCCCGCCGCGCTGCATTGCACACCCTCGCGGGCATCCCCGCGCTTGCACTGATGAGACCTGCCTCCGCACTCACCGCCGGCGGGCTCATCGAGCGCGCGATTCCCTCGAGCGGCGAACTGCTGCCCGCCATCGGCGTGGGCACCTGGCAGACGTTCGACGTGGGCGCGGATGCCGCGGCGCGAGGCGCGCTTCGGGAGGTGCTCGGCGCCTTCGCCAAAGCGGGCGGACGCGTGGTCGACAGTTCGCCGATGTACGGCACGAGCGAATCGGTCACGGGCGACCTCGTGGCCGAACTTGGAATCGGCACGAGACTTTTCCTCGCCACCAAGGTCTGGACCAGCGGCGGGGACGCGGGGATCCGCCAGATGGAGACTTCCTTCAAGCGGCTGCGCGTGGCGCGCATGGACCTCATGCAGGTGCACAACCTCGTGGACACCGCCGTACATACGAAGACGCTCGAAGACTGGAAAGCCAGGGGCCGCGTGCGGTATCTCGGCATCACCCATTACACGAGTTCAGCCTACGCCGAGGTCGAGCGCTGGCTGAAGGCCGGCAAGTACGACTTCCTGCAGATCAACTACTCGCTGGCCGAGCGCGAGTCCGAGGCGCGCCTGCTGCCGCTCGCGCAGGAAAAAAAGGTCGCGGTCATCGTCAATCGCCCGTTCGCGGAGGGCGCGCTTTTCCGCCAGGTGCGCGGCAAGCCCCTGCCCGATTGGGCGGGCGAGATCGGCGCCGCGAGCTGGGCACAGTTCTTCCTTAAATGGATCGTCTCCCACCCGGCCGTCACCTGCGCGATCCCGGGCACGGGAAAAACGGAGCACATGATCGACAATCTCGCGGCCGGCCGGGGCGCCCTGCCGGACGCCGCGATGCGCCGGCGCATGTCGGCGTATTTCGACTCACTGTGAGGACGCTGCCCGGTTCTCTGGTCCTTGCGCTGGCCCTGGCGGGGCCCGCCGCATTCCCTGTATCGGCGGCAGACGCGCCCGCTCGCGAAGGCGTGGACGTGAAGAAGAGCAGCCTGCTCCTCTTGCCCAAGTCGACGGTCGAGAACTCCGCCGGGCAGCAATATGCGCAGTTGATGCGCTCGGCGGCCCAGCAGGGCGTGCTCAACGTCGACCGGCGGCAGGTGGAAAGGCTGCGCGAGATCGCGCGCAAGCTCATCCCCCCCGCGGCGCGGTTCAACGCCGACGCGCAGCGCTGGCGCTGGGAAGTCAACCTCATCAACGCAAAGACTGTGAACGCCTTCTGCATGCCGGGCGGGAAGATCGCGTTCTACTCCGGCATCCTCGGCGCGCTGAAACTCACCGACGACGAGGTCGCCATGATCATGGGCCACGAGATCGCGCACGCCCTGCTCGAGCACGGCCGCGCGCGCATGTCGGAGCAGGTGCTGAAGAACGTGGGCGTGACTGTGGCCGCGGTGCTGCTCAACCTCGGGCAGGTGTCGACCTCGATGCTGGCGCAGGCCACGGACCTCGCGATCTCGCTGCCGTTTTCGCGCCAGCACGAGACGGACGCCGACCTGGTCGGCATGGAGCTCGCCGCGCGGGCCGGATACGACCCCAGGGCCGCGGCCAACGTGTGGCGCAAGATGTCGCAGCTCGGAGCGCAGTCCGGCAACAGCCAGCCGCCGCAAATCCTTTCCACGCACCCGGCCCACGCCACCCGCATCAAGGAGATCGAGGCCAACCTGCCGCGCGTGCTGCCGCTCTATGAGGCTGCAAGGGAAACGGCCAGGAAATCCGGGGAAACCCGGTAGAATCGGCCCGTTCCGATCCAGGGAGACCCCCCATGAAACGCCCGTTCGTCGCCGGACTAGTTGCCCTCTCGGCAGGATTCGCCCTCGCTTACCCCGCGGTAGCCGCCGACAAGATCAAGATCGGTTTCATCAGTACGCTTTCGGGCCCCAGTGCCGCCCTGGGCGTGGACATCCGCGACGGCTTCAACCTTGCGATCAAGCTGAACGGCGGAAAACTCGGCGGGTTGCCGGTCGACCTCCTGGTCGGGGACGACCAGTTCAAGCCCGAAGTGGGAAAGCAGCTGGCCGAGAAATACGTGCGGCTGGACAAGGTCGACATCCTGACCGGCATCGTCTTCTCGAACATCATGCTGGCCGCGGTTCCCGAGGCATTCAACGCGAAAGTCCCCTACGTGAGCCCGAACGCGGCGCCCTCCCCGCTCGCCGGCAAGCAGTGCAACCCGTGGTTCTTCGTGACGTCCTGGCCGAACGACGCCTACCACGAGGCCGCCGGCAAGAACGCCACCGACAAGGGCTACAAGAACGCCTACCTGATCGCGCCCAACTACCAGGCCGGCAAGGACTCGCTCGCCGGGTTCAAGCGCTTCTACAAGGGCAAGATCGTGGACGAGGTCTACACCAAGCTCGGCCAGCTCGATTACTCCGCCGAGCTCGCCCAGGTGCGGGCGGCCAAGCCGGACGCGCTCTACATCTTCCTGCCCGGCGGCATGGGCATCAATTTCATCAAGCAGTTCGTGGGCGCGGGCCTGTCGAAGGACATCCAGCTGATGACCCCCGGTTTCGGCTCCGACCAGGACGTGATCCGGCCGGTGGGCGACGCGATGCTGGGCCTGTTCGACACCGCGCACTGGGCCCTCGACCTCGACAACCCGGTCAACAAGAAATTCGTCGCCGAGTTCGAAAAGGAATACAAGCGCCTGCCGGCGATGTTCGCGGCGCAGGCCTACGATGCCGCGCTGCTGATCGATACCGCCGTCAAGGGCCTGAAGGGCAAGATCGAGGACAAGGAGGCCCTCAGGAAGGCGCTCAAGTCGGCCAAGTTCGAATCGACCCACGGGCCGTTCAAGCTGAACACCAACCAGTATCCGATCCAGAACTACTACCTGCGCGTAGTCGGCAAGGATGCCCAGGGACGCATCGTCAACAAGACGATCGCCACGGTGTTCAAGGACCACGGCGATGCCTATGTCCAAGACTGCCCGATGAAGTAATTCGCGACGAGAAGAGGGGCAGCCGCCCCTCCTCAGACCTCCCCGCTGGACCGAGGGTGGGGCCGCGGCCCCGCCCTTTTCATTTAAGCCATGTCCCTCATCCTGATCCTCGAGCAATCGCTGAACGGCCTGCAGTTCGGCCTGATGCTGTTCCTGCTCGCCGCCGGGCTCACGCTGGTGTTCGGGATCATGGACATGATCAACCTCGCGCACGGCTCGCTCTACATGATGGGCGCCTTCCTCGCCGCAACGCTGGTGCAGGCCACGGGATCGTTCGCGCTCGGCGTGCTGCTCTCGATTCCCGCCACCGCGGCGGTCGGCATGCTGCTCGAGGTCTCCGTGCTGAGGACCCTATACGCCCGCGACCACCTCTCGCAGGTGCTGGCGACGTTTGCGCTGATACTGATCATCAACGAGCTGGTGCGCATGATCTGGGGCTCGGACATGCCGCTGTCGGCGCCGGCGGCGCTGGCCGGCCCGGTGCAGCTGCTGCCCGGCATGCCCTATTCCTCCTATCGCCTGCTGATCATCGGCGTGGGCCTCGCCGTGGCGGTGCTGCTCTACTTCGTCGTGGCGAAGACCCGCATCGGCATGCTGGTGCGCGCAGGGGCCTCCAACCGCGAGATGGCGATGGCGATGGGCGTGGACATCAGGCGCCTGTTCACGCTGGTGTTCGGCTTCGGCGCCGCGCTGTGCGCGATCGCCGGCGCCATGCTCGGGCCGATCCTCGCGGTGCAGGTGGGCATGGGCGAGAACATCCTGATCCTCGCCTTCGTGGTGATCGTGATCGGCGGGATCGGCTCGATCCGCGGCGCGCTGGTGGGCTCCATCCTGGTGGGCATGGTCGACACCATGGGCCGGGCCTTCATCCCCGCGATCCTGCGCGAATTCATCTCGCCGGCCTTCGCCGGAGCGATCGGCCCGGCACTCGCGTCGATCCTGATCTACCTGATCATGGCCGGCGTGCTGGTCTGGCGCCCCCAGGGCCTTTTCCCGGCGCGGGGCTGAGGCGATGCGCCGAGTTCTCCCGCTCTGCGTCCTGCTGCTCGCGATCGCCTTCCCCCTGGCGATGCAGGCCATCGACCAGGCCTACTACGTCACGATGGCGAGCCGCATCCTCATCTACGGGCTGGCCGCCACCAGCCTCAACCTGATCCTTGGCTACGGCGGGATGATCTCTTTCGGCCACGCCGCTTTCGTCGGGGCGGGTGCCTATGCCGCCTCGGTGATGATCGTCGAAGGCATGACTAGCGCATGGATCGGCTGGCCGCTAGCCATGGCGGTCTCCGCGCTGCTTGCGCTGGCGATCGGCGCGATCTCCCTGCGCACGCGTGGCGTGTACTTCATCATGATCACGCTGGCCTTCGCGCAGATGATCTACTACCTCACGGTCTCGATGAAGGCCTACGGCGGGGACGAGGGGCTGACGCTCACCCAGCGCGCCACGCTCGGGTTCGGCCTCGACCCGCATCTTGACCTGCGGGACGACATCACCTTCTACTATGTTGTGCTGGCCATCCTCACAGCCGCGCTGTTCTTTGTTTCGCGCCTGGTCAACGCCCGCTTCGGCCGGGTGCTGCAGGCGATCCGCGAGAACGAACCGCGCATGGAGGCCATCGGCTACCCGACGCTGCGCTACAAGCTCATCGCGTTCGTGCTGGCCGGCGCGCTGGGCGGCCTCGCCGGCGCGCTGCTCGCCGGCCAGAACAACTACGTGAATCCCGGGATGCTGCACTGGACCGAGTCGGGCAAGCTCATGATCATGGTGATCCTCGGCGGCGTCGGCCACCTGTACGGCGGGGTGTTCGGCGCGATCGGCCTCCTCGGGCTCGAGGAACTGCTCGCCAACCACAAGATCGCATGGCTCGCGGCGCTCTACCCCAACTACCAGCAGCATTCCCTGCTCGGCGTCGGCCTCGCCATGCTCGCGGTGGTGCTGTATGCGCCGCAGGGCATCGCCGGCATCTTCAGGCGCAAGAACCATGGCTGAGGCGCTGCTCCGCGTCCAAGCACTGGAGAAGCGCTTCGGCGGCGTCGTCGCCACCGACGGCGTGACGCTCGAGGTTGCGCGCGGAGAGATCCACGCGCTGATCGGCCCCAACGGCGCGGGCAAGACCACGCTGATCGCCCAGCTCTCCGGCAGCCTCGCGCCCGACGCGGGGCGTATCGTGTTCGACGGCGCCGACATCACCGCGATGCCGCAGCACGACCGCGTCCGAGCCGGCCTCTCGCGCAGCTACCAGATCACCAGCATCTTCCGGAAGTTCAGCGTGCGCGACAACCTCTCGCTTGCGGTGCAGGCGCGCAGCGGGTCGAGCCTCGCGTTCTGGCGCCCGGTGGCGGCCGAGACCGCGCTGGCGGACGAGGCCGCGCGCATCGCCGCCCAGGTGGGACTCGGCGAGCGGCTCGACGCCGCCGCGGGCAGCCTCGCGCACGCCGAGCAGCGCAGCCTCGAAGTGGGCCTGGCCCTTGCGACCAACGCGAAGCTCCTCCTGCTCGACGAGCCCATGGCCGGCATGGGCCCGGACGAGTCGCAGCGCATGATCGCGCTGATCCAGGGCCTGCGCGGGGCGGTCACCGTGCTGCTGGTCGAGCACGACATGGATGCGGTGTTCCGGCTCGCCGACCGGATCTCGGTGCTCGTGAACGGCGCGGTGGTCGCGACCGGCACGCCGGCCGAAATCCGCGCCGACGCCGAGGTCCGCCGCGCCTACCTCGGCGACGAGGTGCCGGCTTGAGCGCGGCGCTGCTCAGGGTTTCGGGCCTTGAAACCGCCTACGGGACGAGCCAGGTGCTCTTCGGCGTCGGCCTCGAGATCCATCCGGGCGAGGTCGTGACCCTGCTGGGCCGCAACGGCATGGGCAAGACCACCACCGTGCGTTCGATCATGGGCCTCACCCCGGCGCGCGCCGGCAGGATCGAGTTCCGCGGCAAGCGCATCGAGGCCGCAGCACCGGATCGCATCGCGCGCGCCGGCATCGCGCTGGTGCCCGAGGGCCGCCAGATCTTCCCGAACCTCACCGTGCGCGAGAACCTCGCCGCGTTCGCCGCCAACCGCAGCGGCAGCGCCGACCCGTGGACGGTCGCCCGTGTGTTCGGCCTGTTTCCGCGCCTCGCCGAGCGCGCGGGCAACATGGGCAACCAGCTCTCGGGCGGCGAGCAGCAGATGCTCGCCATCGGGCGGGCGCTGGTCACCAACCCGCACCTGATGATCCTCGACGAAGCCACCGAGGGGCTGGCGCCGCTGATCCGCGAGGAGATCTGGACGTGCCTCGCCGCGTTGCGCGGTGCCGGGCAGACCATCCTCGTGATCGACAAGTACGTCGAGCGGTTGATACGCCTCGCCGACCGGCACACCATCATCGAGCGCGGCCGGGTCGCCTGGCAGGGAACCTCGGCGGAACTGGACGCAGACCATGGCCTCTGGCACCGCTACCTGGGCGTGTAGTTTCCCCGTATTTGCGGACTTTAGGAAATAAAACTCAAGCACAGTGGCTGCTCTCCGGCAAATTGGTGTATCGTTACCGGTACATTACCAATGGAGGTCAGACATGGCTGCAGATCCGATACTCGCCCTGCGCAAGCAGGTCCTCGCCGCCGTCCGCGCGCGCCTGAAGCAGTACGACATGAAGCAGGGCGAACTCGCCGAGGAACTCGGCCTGTCGCGCTCGCGGCTGCACCAGTTGCGCACCGGCGTCGTGCAGGCGTTCAGCCTCGAGGCACTGGTGCGCGTCGCCCAGTCGACTGGACTCACGGTGCGCCTCAGCGTGACGCGGCCCTACGCCCAGGATTAGGGCATTACAGCACTACGAACCTGTAATTTGTCCAGAGTGCGCGTAGGGAATTACCCCAAGTACAATCGTCGCCCCCTGCTGTCCGCCTGACCGGATCCCCGCCCATGACAGTTCGATCACAGCCCTGCGATCGCCATAGCACTATCGTCCGCGGCACTATCGTCCGCGGCACTATCGCCCGTGCCGGCCTCGGCGCCGCCCTGGCCACGTTCCTTTCCGCCTGCGGCCCCGGCACCCCCCCGCCCGCGCCCGCGCCGGGCCCCGTCCAGGCCCGCATCATCGAAGTCCAGCCGCAGCGCGTGCCGGTGCGCCTCGACCTAGTCGGCCAGGTCGAAGGCTCGAAGGAAGTCGAGGTCCGCGCGCGCGTGGCCGGCATCCTGATGAAACGCCTGTACACCGAGGGCGAAGTCGTGACGGCGGGCAAGCCCCTGTTCCAGATCGACGCCGCCCCGTTCGAGATCGAACTGGCGCAATCGCGCGCCCGGCTCGCGCAGGAGCGCGCGCGCAACGAGCAGGCCAGCCGGGAATCGGCCCGCCTGAAGCAGCTCGCGGCGGACAAGGCGATCAGCCAGCGGGAGTACGACGACGCGACCTCAAACCTTAAGCTTTCGGACGCGCTACTGCAGGCGGTGGAAGCCAACGTGAAGCAGGCAGAGTTGAACCTGTCGTACACGCTCGTGACCGCGCCCGTGGCCGGGGCGAGCGGGCGAGCGGTGCGCTCCGAGGGCAGCCTGATCTCCACGGGCGCGGACAGCCTGCTCACCAGCATTTACCAGGTAAACCCGATCTGGGTGCGCTTCAGCCTGTCGGAATCGGACCTCGCGAAGCTCCCGGGCGCCCGCCTGGCGAAGGGTGCGGGGTCGGGCGCGGAGTTGACGCTCAGGCTGCCTGACGGGACGAGCTACGCGGGCAAGGGGCGGCTCAATTTCACTTCCGCGCAAATCGACACGCGCCTGGCCACCCAGCAGCTGCGCGCGGAGTTCGACAACCCGGCGCAGCAGCTCCTGCCCGGCCAGTTCGTGCGTGTGCAGATCGTCGCCGGCGAGCGCGAGAACGTGTTCCTCGTGCCGCAGCCCGCGGTCATGCAGACGGAAAAGGGATCGCTCGTATTCGTGGTGGACGCCGAGGGCAAGGCCGCCCTGCGGCCGGTGCAGCTCGGCGACTGGGTGGGCTCCGACTGGCTGGTGCTTGGCGGGCTGAAGGCGGGCGACCGCGTGATCGCGGACAACCTGCTCAAGATCCGGCCGGGATCGCCCGTCACCGCGGCGCCGCCTCCCAACGCACCCAAGCCCCCAGCGCCCGCCCCTGTTGCGCCCGCCGCCGCAGGCAAGTAGGCGGCTCGCATGTCACGCTTTTTCATCAGCCGGCCGATCTTTGCCGCGGTCATCTCGATCCTCATCACGCTCGCAGGGCTGATCGCCTCCCAGGTCCTGCCGGTCGCGCAATACCCCGAGATCGCGCCGCCCACCGTGACCATCACGGCCGCCTACCCGGGCGCGAGCGCCGAAACGCTCGCGCGCACCGTGGCCGCGCCGATCGAGGAGCAGCTCTCGGGCGTGGAGGGGCTCCTGTACTTCAACTCCGCCTCGGCCTCGAACGGCGTGCTGACCATCACCGGGACGTTCGAGGTCGGCACCGACATCAACAACGCCGTGATCCAGGTGAACAACCGCGTGCAGATCGCGCTGCCGCGCCTGCCAGACGAGGTGCGGCGTACCGGGGTGGTGGTGCAGAAGCGCTCGGCCGACATCCTGATGGCGGTGGCGGTGAGTTCCACCGACCCGCGCTACGACACGCTGTTCCTGTCCAACTACGTCACCGTCAACATGCTCGACATCCTGCGCCGCGTGCCCGGCGTGGCCGACGCGACGATCTTCGGCGCGCGCGACTACTCGATGCGCGTCTGGCTGCGGCCGGACCGCATGGCGCAGCTGGGCATCACGACCACCGACGTGGCCGCCGCGATCCGCGCGCAGAACGCGCAGTACGCGGCGGGCAAGATCGGTCAGGAGCCCGCGCCCGCCGACCAGTCGCTCGTGTACACGGTGACCGCGCAGGGCCGCATGGTCGAGCCGGAGGAGTTCGGCAACATCATCCTGCGCTCGAGCGGTCCTGCAGGCGTGCTGCGTCTCAAGGATGTCGCGCGGCTGGAACTCGGCGCGCAGACCTACGACCAGTTCGTCACGGTCAATGGCAAGCCCACGATCGGCACCGGGATCTTCCTGCAATCGGGCGCCAACGCGCTCAAGGTCGCCGAGGCCGTGAGGAAGACCATGGCCGAGGTGTCCAAGGGCTTTCCCCAGGGCGTGACCTACCTCGTGCCGTTCGACACCACGCGCTTCGTGATCGCCTCGATCAACGAGGTGATCCACACGTTGCTGATCGCAGCGTTCCTGGTGCTGCTGGTCGTGTTCGTGTTCCTGCAGAACTGGCGCGCGACCCTGATCCCGATCATCGCGGTGCCGATCTCGCTCATCGGCGCGTTCGCCGGGCTGTACGCCTTCGGCTTCTCGATCAATACGCTGACCTTGTTTGCGATGGTGCTCGCCATCGGCATCGTGGTCGACGACGCCATCGTGGTGCTCGAGAACGTGGAGCGCCTGATGTCCGAGCGCGGCCTGGCGCCCATGGACGCCGCGATCGAGGCGATGCGCGAGGTTTCCGGCGCAGTGGTGGCGATCGTGCTGGTGCTCTGCGCGGTGTTCGTCCCGGTGGCGTTCCTCGGCGGGATCGCAGGCAAGCTCTACCAGCAGTTCGCCGTGACCGTGGCGATCTCGGTGGTCATTTCGGGCATCGTCGCGCTCACGCTCACGCCCGCGCTGTGCGCCCTGCTGCTCAAGCCCTCGCACAAGGAGGCGGCGGTGTTCCGCCCGTTCAACCGCGGCTTCGCCGCGCTCACCCGCGCCTATCTTGCCGGGGTGCGCTGGGTGCTGAAGCACGCAATCGTCGCGCTGCTCGTGTTTGCCGGCGTGCTCGGTGGCGTGGCCTGGCTGATCCGCACGATTCCCGGCAGCTTCGTGCCCTCCGAGGACATGGGATTCGTCTTCGGCACCGTCATCCTGCCGGACGGGGCCACGCTGGGGCGCACGGGGCGGTTCGGCGGCAGCGTGCAGGAGACGCTCATGCAGAATCCCTCGGTCGAGTACGTGTTCTCTATCACCGGCCTCGACCTCATCGGCGGCGGCAACAAGACCAACGCCGGCACCATGTTCGTGACGCTCAAGCCCTGGGACGAACGCCCGGTATCGTCGTATGACGTGATCGGGTACGGTTACATGAAGACCGGGCCCATGCGCGACGGCCTGGCACTGTTCTTCAACCCGCCGCCGATCCGGGGCCTGGGCACCGCGGCCGGATTCGAGGCCTACGTGCAGAATCGCGCCGACGGCGACCCCAAGAAGCTCGCGGCCGTGCTGCAGGACTTCAACGCCGAGCTGCGCAAGGACCCGCAGCTCACGGGCATCAACAGCTTCTTCCGGCCCACGGTGCCGCAGCTGTTCGTGGAAGTCGACCGCGAGAAGGCGATCTCCCTCGGCATCCCGGTGACCGACGTGTTCGACGCGCTGCAAGGCACGATGGGTTCGTTGTATGTCAACGACTTCAACAAGTTCGGCCGGACCTTTCGCGTGCAGATCCAGGCCGAGGCCGCCTACCGGTTGAAGCCCGAGGACCTCGGGTCGGTGTACGTGCGCTCGGCCACCAGCGGCGAAATGCTGCCGCTCAAAAGCCTGCTGCGCGTGAAATCCAGCGTCGGCGCCGAGCAGCTCGACCGTTTCAACGGCTTCGTGGCGGCCAAAGTCCTCGGCAACGGCGCGCCGGGCGTGAGCTCGGGCCAGGCGATCGCCGCGGTCGAGGCCGCGGCGGCCAAAGCCCTCCCGGCCGGGTACTCCCTGGAGTGGGCCGGCCAGGCGTTCCAGGAAAAGCGCGTGGGCAAGGCGTCGCTCTTCGCGTTCGGTTTTGCGCTCATCATGGTGTTCCTGATCCTCGCCGCGCAGTACGAGCGCTGGTCGCTGCCGCTGGCGGTGCTGCTGTCGGTGCCGTTCGCGGTGCTGGGCGCGCTGCTGGCCGTGCTCGTGCGCGGCATGAGCAACGACATCTATTTCCAGATCGGCCTGGTGACGCTGATCGGGCTCGCGGCCAAGAACGCCATCCTGATCGTCGAGTTCGCCGCGCAGAAGCAGGCCGAGGGCATGAGCGCGATCGACGCCGCCGTCGAGGCCGCGCGCCTGCGCTTCCGCCCGATCGTGATGACCTCGCTCGCCTTCATCCTCGGCGTGGTGCCTCTGGTGGTCGCCACGGGGGCGGGGGCGGCGGCGCGCCGCTCGATGGGCACCGGCGTGTTCGGCGGGATGCTGGCCGCCACATTTGTCGCCACGCTCTTCATACCGCTGTTTTTCGTGCTGCTGTCGCGCAGGAAGGGCGGCCCATGAGGCGGAGCATGAACCTGCGCGCCTGCCTGCTCGGGGTCGCGGTGCTCGCCGGCTGCGCGCCTGTGGGGCCCGATTACCAGCGGCCCGCGTACGAACTGCCGCAGGCCTACCCCGCGCAGGGCCCCGCAGGCGCAGCGGGCGCGGCCGAGGTCCGCGCCGACTGGTGGACGCTGTACGGCGACGCGAAACTGAACGAGCTCGTCGCCAGCGCGCTGCAGAGGAACAGCGACATCCGCATCGCGGTGGCGCGCATCGAGGAGACCGACGCGAACCTGCGCGAGGCGAACGCCTCTTTCCTGCCGCAGATCGACCTCAATTCGGCGGCCGTGCGCTCGCGTATCAGTTCGACCACCGCCACGCCGCTGCCCGCGAGCGTATCGCCGGTGCGAGACAACGTGCGGCTCAGCGTCTCCACCGCGTTCGAGCTCGATTTCTGGGGCCGGCTGCGGCGCGGGGTCGAAGCGGTCCGCGCCCAGGCCCTCGCCTCCCGCTACGCAATGGAGGTGGTCTCGCTGTCGCTGGCCGGGCTGACGACGCAGGCGTACTTCTCGCTGCGTTCGCTGGACGCGCAGGTCACCATCACTCGCCAGACGCTCGCCAGCCGCGAGGAGGCGCTCGACTACGTGCGCCGCCGCGCGCGCGGCGGCATCGCCTCCGACCTCGACCTCGCCCAGGCCGAGACGGCGCGAGCAGAAAGCGCGACGCAGCTCAGGGACCTGGTGCGCCAGCGCTCGCTGGCCGAACACCAGCTGGGCACGCTCGCGGGCCGGCTCGACCTGAAGCTGGACAACGGCGACCTGCTTGCGCTGCCGGTGCCGCCGCTGCCGCCCGCAGGCCTGCCCTCGGCGCTGATCGAGCGGCGCCCGGACATCCGCCAGGCCGAGCAGGTACTGGTGTCGGCCAACGCGCAGATCGGCGTGGCCAAAGCGGCGATGCTGCCGACCATCTTCCTCACCGGCTTCGACGGCTGGGAGAGCCGGGCCATGTCGACCCTCCTGCAGGGAACCTCCAACATCTGGTCGCTGGGGTTCGCGCTCACGCTGCCCATCTTCGACGCGGGCCGGCTCGAGGCGCGCAGCGACGCGGCAATCGCGCGCGAGCGACAGGCGCTCGCCGGCTACCAGAAGAGCATCGAGACCGGGTTCCGGGAAGTCGCCGACGCGCTGACCAACGCGCAGCAGACCACCGAGGCGGAAGCCGATTTCCAGGTGCGCGTCGCGGCCTCGCGCCGCACGCTGCGCCTGGCCAAGCTGCGCTATGACGCCGGCTACTCGGCCTACCTCGAAGTGCTCGACGCGCAGCGCACGGCCAACGACGCGGAGCTGGCGTTCATCCGCAATCGCCAGGCGCGCCTTTCCGCCAGCGTCGACCTCATGAAGGCGCTCGGAGGCGGCTGGTCGGCGGAGGCGCCTTCCAGGCCTTGAATTCCGGACTTTTAGTTCATAAAGTCCATTCTGGGAGCGGGCCGGATGGCAGTTTATGTACCGGTAAAAGTACATTAAAGGGGATTCTATGCTCGTACTCCACCATGCCTGGCGCTCCAGCGCCTCGCGCCGCGTGCGCCTGTGCCTCGAGGAAAAGGGCGTCGCATACGAGGGACACGTCGTCGACCTGGCGAAGATGGAGCACCACTCGCCCGAATACC